>NZ_JBDSQY010000032.1:0-13614 GCF_039929585.1 Capsulimonas sp. | reverse complement strand
TGGAGATGGTTATGCCGGGCGATAACGTTTCGATCACGGGCACTCTGATCGCCCCGATCGCGATGGAGGAAGGCCTGCGCTTCGCAATCCGCGAAGGCGGTCACACCGTTGGCGCCGGCGTCGTCAGTAAGATTATCTTATAAAGAAAAAATGATGGGCGGTCGCCGCAGCCGGCGTCCGCCCACGTTTGTGCGTTGAGGAGAATTGTTAAATGCGTCGTAATAAAGTCCGCATCCGCTTGCGGGCGTTCGACCACCGATTGCTTGACCAGTCCGCCGAGAAGATCGTGGACACCGCCAAGCGAACGGGCGCCCGGATTTCCGGGCCGGTCCTGCTGCCTACCGAAAAGAATATCCTGCCGATGCAGCGAAGCACGTTCGTCGACAAAGAGTCGTTCGAGCACTTCGAGATGCGGACGCACAAGCGCTTGATCGACATCATCGATCCCGGCCCGAAGACGATCGACGCTCTGATGCGTCTCGATCTGCCCTCCGGCGTCGACATCGAGATTAAACTTTAATCAAGCTATCACAGAATTCACTGACCCGCGAGAAGCAATTCTCACGGCGATGGAATAGCGGTGCTTAAACACCGCGCCAACGTCCTATTCACAACAAAGCCGCGTCACGTAAGGAATAATTGTCCACAACCCCAGTGGCTCCCCAGGTGCGCCGTGGAGGAAACTTATGCCAAGTGCTATCTTGGGCACAAAGCTGGGCATGACCCAGATATTTGAAGAAGGCGGCCGCGTGACTCCCGTCACGGTAATCGCCGCCGGTCCCTGCGTCATCACACAACTAAAAACTCTCGACCGCGACGGTTATTCCGCCGCTCAGATCGGCTTTGGCGATGTCAAAGAGCACCGTCTGAACTCCCCTCAAAAGGGTCACTTCGCCGCGCATGGCGTCAAGCCGCTGCGCGTTCTGCGTGAGATCTCGATCGACGAAGGCGAGACTCTGGCCGAAGGGTTTGAGTTCAAGGCGGACATCTTCTCCGTGGGCGATAAGGTGGCTGTCACCGGTATCTCCAAGGGTAAGGGCTTCGCCGGCGTCGTCAAGCGGTATCGCTGGCACGGTCACAACGCCACACACGGCGCCTCCACCAGCCACCGTAAGCCCGCGTCCAGCGGCGCGACCGACGCTGCCCGCACCTTCAAAGGTCAGGGCAAGCCGGGCCACATGGGCGATGCGCAAATCACCCAGCAGGGTCTGCGCGTGGCGCGAATCGACCTTGACAAGAACCTCCTGCTCGTCCGCGGCGCTGTCCCGGGCGCAAATGGCGGCCTTGTCCTCATCAAGAAATTTGTCAGATAGGAGGACACCCAGCGATGCCTAACGCAACATTAAAGAAGCAAGACGGCGCCAGCGCGGGGAGCGTCGTCCTCAGCGATAAGCTGTTCGGCGCTAAAGTCACTCCCGGCTTGATGCACCAGGCGGTGCTCAACGAGGCGACTAACAGCCGGCAGGATACCCGTAACACCAAGACCCGCGGCGAAGTCGCTGGTGGCGGTCGCAAACCGTACAAGCAAAAAGGCACCGGCCGCGCCCGTCAGGGTACGATCAGCGCCCCGCACTACCGCCATGGCGGTATCGTGTTCGGTCCGCACCCCCGTGACCTTTCGGCCAAGCTGCCGAAGAAGGCCCGGCGCGCGGCCGTCGCGTCCGCTCTGACCGTGAAGGCGTCGGAAGGCGTCGTCACCGTGATTGAGGCGCTGACGTTCGACACGATCTCCACGAAAACCGCAGCCGCCTTTCTGGCCGGCCTGGGAATTACGGGAAAGACGCTTGTCATTCTTGGCGAGCACACACCCGTGATCTACAAGTCGTTCCGCAACATCCCGGGCATCGAAGTCCGCGTTGCTCCGGCTTTCTCGGTCCGCGATGTGATGGACGCCACTCAGATCGTCATCGTGAAGAGCGCGCTCGACGTGCTGAATGCTCAGTTTGGGGCCGACTCTTCTGACAAGGAGACTACAGTCTAATGAGCGCAAGCACAAAGAGCCCGTATGAAATCATCGTGCGCCCCATCGTGACGGAGAAGACCGTCCAGGGCGGCGCACAGAACAAGTACACCTTCGAAGTCAAGAAGACCGCGAACAAGTACGAAATCGCTTGGGCTCTGGAGTTCATCCAGGCCGAAGCACGCAATCCGATCAACGTTGTCGCCGTGAACACGCTTGTGGTCAAGGGAACGCAGCGCCGGGGCCGCTTCTTCAAGCGGGCCAACCAGGGCCGTACGTCGGACTGGAAGAAGGCCGTTGTGACGCTCCAAGAAGGCCAGACAATTGAATTGGTCGAGGGAGTCTAAGCACAATGGCAGTCAAGCGATATAAGCCGATTACCCCTGGGCAGCGGTTCCGAGTCGGCGCCAGCTACGATGAGATCACGGCCACAAAGCCGCTGAAGGCGCTCACCGGCCCGAACAAGCACAGTGGCGGCCGCAACAATAAGGGCCGCCGTACGGCGGTTAACGTCGGCGGCGGTAACAAGACCGCGTACCGTATCATCGACTTCAAGCGCGATAAAGATGGCGTCCCTGGGAAAGTGGCGACGATCGAATACGATCCCAACCGCTCCGCGCGTATCTGCCTTGTCCATTATATGGACGGCGAGAAGCGCTACATCCTGTGGCCCGTCGGCGTCAAAGTGGGCGATATGATCCAGGCCGGCGACGGCTCGGACATCCGTCCCGGAAACGCCATGGCGATCCGCTCGATGCCGATCGGTACGCTGATCCACAACATCGAGCTCGTTCCCGGAAAGGGCGGCCAGCTGGTTCGCACCGCCGGCGGCTCCGCGCAGCTGATGGGACGTGAAGGCAAGTACGCCACGATCCGTCTGTCTTCGGGCGAAATGCGCATGATCCAGGTGGAGTGCAAGGCCACGATTGGCCAGGTCGCCAACCTCGATCATGAGAACATCAAGCACGGTAAGGCCGGTAAGAAGCGCTGGCTCGGCGTTTATATGCACAACCGAGGCGTCGTTATGTCGCCGCGGGACCATCCCCACGGTGGTGGTGAAGCGAAGTCTCCGATCGGACGCAAAAAGGGACCGGTTTCGGCGACTGGCGTTCGCGCTCTTGGCTTCCGTACGCGCCGCAATAAGTCGACGCAGAAGTTCATCATCCGACGGCGGGGGAAGTAGGATAACGTATGGGACGATCACTAAAAAAGGGGCCCTATGCCGACCCCAAATTGCTGTCTAAAATTGACGACATGAACGCGCGCAGTGAAAAGCGCATCATCAAAACATGGTCACGCCGTTCGACGATCTTCCCCCAGATGATCGGTCATACGCTGGCTGTGCATGATGGTCGCAAGCACATCCCCGTGTTCATCACTGAGAATATGGTTGGCCATAAACTGGGCGAGTTCTCGCTGACGCGCACCTTCAAAGGCCACGCCGGCCAGAAGGATACGCGCACCAGCCGGTCGCGCTAAGGAGAATTGAGTTCATGAATACAGCCGCCAGAGACCGCGCGCTGCTCCCGACCGCTCATGAAGTGATCGGGGGACGCACGCCCGTCTCCAAGCTTAAGCTGTCCAAGGAAAAGGACGGCAGCCTGAAAGTCACTCTGCACACCAGCCGCCCCGATGCGGTTCGGATCGTGACCAAAGAGCTGACCGAAGCGTTCAAAGAGAAGATCGGCGGCGATCGCTCGGTAACGGTGGAAGTCGTTCCCGAAGCGCGCGCCGTCGCGAAGTACCTCCGTTTGTCGCCGCGCAAGGCTCGCCTTGTGATCGACGCCATCAAAGGCAAGCGCGCTTCGGATGCGCTGGCCGCGCTGCGGTTCGTTCCGAACCAGGCGGCGGAGCATATCAGCAAGGTGCTGATCTCGGCTGTTGCGAATGCACAGGACGGGTGGGGCGCAGGGGTCGAAGAGCTGAAGGTCACCAACATCCTCGCGGATGGCGGTCCTTCCCTCAAGCGTGTCCGGGCTCGCGCCCAGGGTCGTGCTTATCGCATCCTGAAGCGCACCAGCCACCTGACCGTCATTCTGACGGAAGCCGCGCCGATCGTGGCGAAGCCGAAGCGGGTCGCCGCCCCGGCCAAGCCGAAGGCCGTCGCTGCTGCTCCGGCAGTCGCCACGGCGGCAGCCGCTGAGGCTCCCGTCGCGGAAGAAACGACGAGCCCGGTCGAGACCGTAGTGGAAGAAACCTCCACCCCGGTCGAGGCCACTCCGGTCGAAGCGTCGGACGCTCCAGAGATCGATATGTCGGACCGCGCCGCTGACACCAGCGAAGGCGCCGATCAACCGCGCGAGCAGGGAGAGTAACCTTGGGACAGAAAATCCATCCCATCGGCTTTCGAGTCGGTGTTAATCGCGAATGGGAAAGCAAATGGTATCTCGACAAGGGATACGCGGCCGCTTTGGTCGAAGACTTCCGCATTCGTGAGTTCATCAAGAAGCGCCGCGAGCTGCAGAACGCAGCCATTGCGCGTGTCGAGATCGAGCGTGCGGCTAATCGCGTGAAGGTCACCCTTCACACGGCGAAGCCGGGCATCATCATCGGCCGCGGCGGCAAGGGCGTGGACGATCTTCGGCTCGTGCTGGAGAAGTTCACCAACAAGTCCGTCACCGCGAACGTGACTGAAATCCGCCATCCCGAGCTGGATGCGCAGCTGGTCTCCGAGAGCATCGCTCAGCAGATCACCAAGCGCGTTTCCTACAAGCGGGCCATGCGGCAGGCCGTCACCCGCGCCATGAAGCTGGGCGCCAAGGGTATTCGTATCCTTTGCTCCGGCCGACTGAACGGCAGTGAAATGGCTCGCAAAGAAGGCGACCGTCTCGGTAAGATCCCGCTGCACACGCTGCGGGCCGATATCGACTACGGCTTCGCGGAAGCGGGCACCACGTACGGCAACATCGGCGTCAAGGTCTGGATCTATAAGGGAGACATTCTCCCGGGCCAGAAGCGTCTGACGACGGCCGATATTGCGCTTCAGCAGCAGCAGCAGCGCCGTCTGAACGCCGAAGAAGGCTTCGGAGATCGCGGACGCGATAACCGTGGCGGAAATCGCGGCGGAGCGGGCGGACGCGGCGGACGCGGCGGCGCTGGCGGCGGACGCGGCGGCGGCGGCTTCGGCGGCGGTCGTGGCGGAGCCGGCGGCGGCGGCAGACCCGGCGGATTTGGCGGCGGCGGCGGTCGTGGACCTGGCGGCGGCGGCGGTGGCCGTCCCGGCGGCTTCGGCGGCGGCGGCGGTCGTTAAGGAGAGACTTAAACTATGTTAATGCCTAAGAAAGTCAAGTACCGCCGAGTCCATCGAGGCAAGCGCCGCGGCGCTGCTTCGGGCGGTACGAACGTCGATTTCGGCGATTACGCGCTCCAGGCTCTGGAAGCGTGCTGGATGACCAACAACCAGATCGAAGCCGCTCGTATTGCGATGACTCGCAAGATCCGCCGCGGTGGTAAGATTTGGATCCGGGTCTTCCCCGATAAGCCCTTCACCAAGAAGCCCGCGGAAACCCGCATGGGCAAGGGTAAGGGAGCTCCGGAAGGCTGGGTCGCGGTTGTGAAGCCGGGACGCATCCTTTTCGAGATGTCGGGAGTTGCGGAAGATCTGGCGAAGGAAGCAATGCGGCTTGCGCAGCATAAGCTGCCGATCCAGACGAAGTTCATTACCCGGCGCGAGTCGGCTCTGCAGGTGACCGCTCATGGCAACGCCAAGGAGCCGCTTGTGGATGAGGATACCACTGTAACCGCCGCCACGGCGACGGAAGGCAGCGAGGAAACCAATGGCTGAAAATAAGAAGACCCGCGATCGACTGCAGGACCTGCGTGCGACGAGCGATGCCGACCTGACGGTCGTCATTGCAAACGCGCACAAGAACATCTACCAGTTCCGCAAGGATCGCTTGAGCAAGCCGGTTGAAGACGTGAAGGTTGTGAAGAACAGCCGGAAGGAAATCGCCCGAGCTTTGACGATCCAGCGCGAGCGTGAACTGGCGCAGTCTAACGAGGGATAATAGCAATGGCTGAAACAAACGAAGTAGAGACTGAAGAGACCCGAAACCGGCGTAAAATCCGCGTCGGCGTCGTCTCCAGCGACAAGATGGAAAAGACGATCGTTGTTACTATCAACAACCTCGTCCGTCACCCGATCTACGGCCGCACCGTCAAGCGCAATAAGAAGTTCAAAGTCCATGACGAGAACAACGACGCGCACATCGGCGACACCGTGGAGATCATGGAGACCCGTCCACTGAGCAAAGAGAAGTGCTGGCGTTTGGTGCGTGTCACCGAGCGCGCCAAGTAGCGCTTTCACACTGTCTGGAGCGTTTCGGCGCTCCAGCCGCCTCCGAAGCCGGGCGCTCGCCGTCCGGCTTCTTCACGCCGTCTGGCGTGTTCATTGCGTCTTAAAATTTGTATTCTTCGGGATCACTAAGACGTATATTATTGCTGGGTCGGTCTTCAAGCGCTTGCCTACCCCCAAAGGCAAGCTCACTGAGAAGTCCGGCAGCGCAAAGGGAAAAGTATGATTCAGTCCTATTCGCGCGTACGCGCGGCAGACAACAGCGGGGCGCGTGAGATCATGTGCATCCGCGTGCTTAAAGGCTCCAACGGCAAGTATGCCGAAGTGGGCGATATTATTGTCGGCGCGGTGAAGTCCGCGACGCCCGGCGCTCAGGTGAAGAAGGGCGACGTTGTCAAAGCCGTCATCGTTCGCACCAAGAACATGATCCGCCGCACCGACGGCTCCACGCTGCGCTTCGATGAGAACGCCGCCGTGGTGCTCAACAACAACCTCGCGCCGCGCGGCACCCGTGTCTTCGGACCGGTCGCCCGTGAGCTTCGGGAATCCAAATTCGAAGGCGCGATGAAGATCATCTCGCTGGCGCCGGAGGTGCTCTAAATGTATACTCCTCCTAAGAAGAAGGGGCCGCGCTCGGCTCCCATCCGCTACGCCGGCAAGATTCGTCTTCGCTCCGGCGACCTGATCCGGGTCATCTCCGGTAAGGACAAGGGCAAAGAAGGCACGATCACACGCGTCATCCCGGCAACGGGCAAAATCGTTGTGGAAGGCCTGAATATCGTGATCAAGCATCAGAAGCCGCGCCAGCAGGCGGCTCCGGGCGCTCAGCAAGAATCGGGCCGGATCGAAATGTCCATGCCGCTGCACATCTGCAAGGTTCAGCTGATCGACAAGGATGCGAAGAACGCCGTCACTCGGATCGGCGTCAAGCTGGACGCGAGCGGTAACCGCGTGCGTTATGCTAAGAAGTCCGGAGGGGTGATCGACAATGGCTAACGAAACAACTAAGCCTCGTCTCCAGACTGTGTACCGGGAGCAAGTCATCCCGGCGCTGCAGAAGGAGTTCGGCTACAAGAACATCATGCAGGTCCCCAAGCTTGAGAAGATCGTGATCAACATGGGCGTGGGCGCGGCGGGACAGACGGGCGGCGACGCCAAGCTGCTCGACGGCGCGATCATCGACCTTCAGACGATCACCGGCCAGAAGCCGATTGTCACCCGGGCGAAGAAGTCGATTGCAAACTTCCGCCTGCGTGAAGGCGTCAAGGTCGGCGCGAAGGTCACTCTGCGCGGCGCTCAGATGTATGAGTTCCTCGATCGTCTCGTGAACGTGGCTCTGCCGCGCGTCCGTGACTTCAGCGGGATCAACCCCAACTCCTTCGACGGCCGCGGCAACTTCGCCATGGGCTTGAAAGAGCAGTTGACCTTCCCTGAGATCGTCTACGATAAAGTCGACAAAGTTCGCGGCATGGACATCATCATCTGCACGAACGCGACGAACGACGCGGAAGCGCGCTCCCTTCTGAAAGCGATCGGCATGCCGTTCCGCGGCGAGAAGCAGGGCGAGCGCCTGCAGTAGAGCAAAAATCATCTGAAATCACCGGGAATAGAATTATTTTCGGTGATTTCAGGTATACTGATGTCCGATTTCTCGGGTTTTTAGGCTGCTTTGGCGGCCAAACACGGAGAAGTCGCGACTGTCGACGGAGGATTCATCTTGGCAAAGCAGTGCCTGATCGAAAAAGCGAAAAAGACCCCGAAGTTCAAGGTACGCGCCTACAATCGCTGCCAGCTTTGTGGCCGCGCTCACGGCTATATGCGCAAATACAGCATTTGCCGCATTTGCTTCCGCGAACTGGCGCATAAGGGTTTGATCCCTGGCGTCACCAAGTCCAGCTGGTAAAGCGGGACTGAGCCTGGCTTTCGAGCTTGGCGTTCACGCGTAAGCGTACATTTTAATTGCACCCGTAAGGGGGCTGAGGGACGCGCCGGAATGATCCGGCCGACCCTGGAACCATATCGAGGCGTGACGAACGCCCGTCTGATGGAGTAAACAATGCCGGTCAGCGACCCTATCGCGGACCTTCTGACTCGGATTCGCAACGCGAACAGCGCGAATCATGATTCGTTGGAAGTCTCTGCATCCAATGTAAAGATCGAGATCACTAAGATCCTGCTCGACGAAGGCTATATCAAGTCTTACGAGGTTGTTCAGCAGCCCGTGCAGAACAAGATCAAGATCACCCTCAAGTACGGCGCCCGCAATCGTGAGAAGGTCATCACCGACCTCAAGCGAATCAGCAAGCCCGGCCTTCGCATCTACCGATCGCACGACAATTTGCCGACGGTTCTTCGCGGTCTCGGCATCGCGATCGTCACTACCTCCCAGGGCGTTATGACAGCCAAGCGAGCCAAGAAATTGGGCATCGGCGGCGAAGTCATTGCGCACGTCTGGTAAAAGGAGCCCGCAATTATGTCTCGTATCGGTAAAGCTCCCATTACTATTCCCGCGGGCGTCGATGTTCAGATCGCCACCGACGGCGGCGTCACCGTCAAGGGGCCCAAGGGAACACTCTCTCGCCGCTTTCAGCCTGATATGGCGTTCGTCATTCAGGACGGCGTGCTGACGGTTCAGCGTCCCACGGATAGCAAGACCCACCGCGCGCTGCACGGCCTGACCCGTTCGCTCGTGAGCAACATGGTCACCGGCGTATCGACCGGTTACAAGAAGGTTCTTGAGATCGAAGGCGTCGGTTTCCGCGCCACGAAGGACGGCAAGAAGCTCGTCCTTAGCCTCGGATTCTCCCACCTCGTTCCGATTGAACCGCTCGAAGGCATCGACTTTGAAGTCGGGCAGGACAACGCCACTCGCCGTCCCGTCATCACCATCAATGGGATTGACAAGGAAGTGGTCGGCCAGCAGGCGGCCGTTATCCGCAAGATGAAGCCCCCGGAGCCCTACAAGGGCAAGGGTATCCGCTACCAGGGCGAAATCGTTCGCCGCAAAGCTGGTAAGAGCGGCAAGGCTGGCGGTAAGGGCGGCGGTAAGGGCAAGAAGTAAGTCTCGCCTTTGGGCAAGCACTCACTTTTTACTCTCCGGTGTTACAATTTTGCGGTATTGGGTTTGCCGAGCGGGCGCTGATACGCTCGCTCGTGTGGACAGACCAAGAGGAAACTCGGGATTATGGCTTTATTAAACAAGAACGCGGCGCGACAGAAGCGCCACACTCGTGTGCGGAAGCGCGTTAGCGGATCGCCGGCTCGGCCCCGCATGAACGTCTACCGCAGCAGCAACAACATTTACGTTCAGGTCATTGACGATCTGGCGGGTACGACGCTTGCGTCGGCGTCCACGCTGGACCCGTCCCTGCGCTCCGATAAGGCGTCCAAGAGCGTCGGCGGGAACGTCGAAGCCGCAAAGGCCGTAGGCAAGTTAATTGCCGAGCGCGCCAAGGCCGCCGGGATCGAGCGCGTTGTCTTTGACCGTGGCGGATACCTGTACCACGGCCGCATCAAGGGGCTGGCCGAAGCCGCCCGTGAGAACGGATTGGAATTCTAAAACATGGCGTTGATTAATCCGGATACGCTCAATCTGACGGAGCGTGTGATCCAAACCAATAAAGTTCAGAAGACGCACAAGGGCGGACGCACCATGTCCTGGAGCATCCTTGTGGTTGTTGGCGACGGCGAAGGCTATGTCGGCGCCGGCATCGGCAAGGCCCGCGCCATTCCGGACGCGATCCGCAAGGGCGTCGAAGCCGCTCGCAAGAGCCTGGTGCATGTGCCGCTGGTCGGCTCTACCATCCCGCACGACGTTCTGGTTCGCCAGGGCGCGGCCGAAGTTCTGCTTCGCCCCGCATCTCCCGGTACCGGCCTGGTCGCCGGCGGCTCCACCCGCGCCATTTTGGAAGCGGCGGGCGTCAAGGATGTTCTGGCCAAGTCGCTCGGTTCGTCCAACAAGGTCAATACGGCCTGGGCGACGATCGCGGCCTTGAAGCAGCTGAAGCGCGCATCCGACGTGGCTCGTCTGCGCGGCAAGGATATCAGCGAGCTGGTTCCGCGCTCGGTCGTCGCCCTGACGGCGGCGGCGGAAGAAGCGGATGCGGCGGCGGGTATTGCATCGGTCGTTTCCGACGATGTGAACGAGGCCCCAGTAGTTAGTGAAGCCCCGGTAGTGAATGAGGCCCCGGTTGCGGTGGTTGCTCCGGTCGCGGAGGAAACTCCTGCGGCGGC
The DNA here is from genome assembly GCF_039929585.1 of Capsulimonas sp. Classification (NCBI taxonomy): domain Bacteria; kingdom Bacillati; phylum Armatimonadota; class Armatimonadia; order Capsulimonadales; family Capsulimonadaceae; genus Capsulimonas; species Capsulimonas sp. The sequence continues at coordinate 3,127 of NZ_JBDSQY010000032.1, read as the reverse complement.
GGCCCTCGAAACTCCGGCGGCGGAGGAGGCGACGAATGTCAGCGCTTAAGATTACGTTGAAGAAGAGCCTGATCGGCTATGAGAAGAGCCAGGCCCAATGCGCGAGAGCACTGGGCTTGGGCAAGGTCGGATCCTCGGTGGTCCAGCCGGACAACGCGTGCATTCGCGGCTCGATCAAGAAATTAGTACACGTCCTCAACGTTGAGACGGTTGAGGGCGACGCGCCCGGCCCGCGCCTCCGCGCGCGCCGCAGCGCGGCCACTTTGGTGACGGAGTAACCCATGAATCTGACAGACCTCAAGCCCAACGAGGGATCGACACACCGGCGCAAGCGTCTTGGCCGCGGTCCGGGATCCGGACACGGCAAGACTTCCGGCGGTGGTCACAAGGGCGATAAGGCCCGTGGCAACACCAAGCCCGGCTTCGAAGGCGGCCAAACCCCGACCCACCGACGCCTGCCGCATCGCCGTGGTTTCACCGCTCTCTTCAAAAAAGAGTTTGCGATCGTCAACCTGAGCGCTCTGGAGCGCTTCGATGACGGCGTCACGGTGACCCCGGAACTGCTTCTGGAAACCCGCGTGATCAACGATGTCAAAGATGGCGTCAAGATCCTGGGCAACGGTGACCTGACGAAGAAGTTGACCGTTCAGGCGCACCACTTCTCCAAGAGCGCATCCGATAAGATCGCTTCTCTTGGCGGCAGCACTGAAACCATTTAGTTGAAGCAACGTTTCGAGGACTATAGTCATGGCTGTCAATAGACCCGCCGCCGCTGCCGGCGGCTCCGGTCCGCGCCGCCGTACCGGGAACGCGCCCCGCTCATCGCAAGGATCTTTTGTCGAAGCGATGGCGGCGGCGTTTGCGATCCCCGAACTGCGCCGGCGGCTGCTGTTCGTGTTCGCTATGTTCGGCGTCTACGTCGTCGGTCTGCACATTCCTATTCCCGGCGTCAACCACGAGAAGCTTTCCGAGCTATTTTCTCGCGGCGGCGGCGGCGGTATTTTGAGCCTGGTCGACGTCTTCACCGGCGGCGCCTTAAAGCTGTACACAATCTTCGCGATGGGCATCGTTCCCTATATTAACGCGTCGATCATCATGCAGCTTCTGACGTTCGCGATCCCTTCCTGGCAGGAAATGTCAAAGGAAGGCGAGTCTGGACGACGCCGCATCGGCCAGTACACTCGTTACTTCACCGTGGCGCTGTCGGCTGTACAGGGCTTCGGAATGACGATGCTTCTGCGCAACGAGCATGTCATCAGCTCCAATCCGTTTGTGCTGATCCAGATCATCATCACGCTGGCCGCTGGCACGGCGTTCCTGATGTGGATCGGCGAGCAGATCACCGAAAAGGGGATCGGCAACGGCATCTCCCTGATCATCTTCTGCGGCATCATGGTTCGCTTACCGAGCCAAATCGGCGGCGTCATGCAGTCGGTTCGAGAAGGCACGGTTGCTCCCTGGCAGCTCGCCGTACTGGTCATCACGTTCTTCGCAACCGTCATGGGCGTCATTTACGTGACCCTGGGACAGCGCAAGATCCCGATCCAGCACGTCAAGAAAATGGTCGGCAATAAGATGACCCAGGGCGGCACGGCTTACCTGCCGTTCCGCGTGGCGTCCGCCGGCGTTATTCCGATCATCTTCGCTCTGTCGATCCAGCTTCTGCCGCTCACCTTCGCGCAGTTCGTCTCGCCGACTTCGGCGCTTGGCGAAAATCTGCAAAAGTGGGCCAAGTGGATGTCTCCGGGTGAAAACCCGATCACGGGACTGGTCTACGCGGCGATCATTGTGTTCTTCACGTATTTCTATACGGCGGTCACGATGAATGTCGAGCAGATCGCGGACGACTTGAAGAAGTATGGTTCCTATATTCCCGGCATCCGCCCCGGCAAGCCGACGATGGAGTATCTGGATAAGGTGATGACACGCATCACCCTGGCCGGCGCTCTGTTCCTGGCCGTCATCGCGCTGATGCAGTATTGGATCCCGTCCCTGACGAACACTGGGGGAGCCAATGGCTTCACCCTCGTCGGAGGCACCAGTCTGCTGATCGTTGTCGGCGTGGCGCTGGAAACGATGCAGGCGATCGAAGCGCAGCTCCTGATGAGGAACTACGAGGGCTTCATCCGGTAGTGCGCGCCGTACTGCTGGGTCCGCCGGGTTCCGGCAAAGGAACTCAGGGACAAAAGCTCGCCGATCAGCTGCGGGCTCCCCGAATTGCGACGGGCGATATTATCCGAGATCATATCGCCCGACGCACACCTTTTGGTTTGAAGGTCGAAGAGCGCATCGCTGCCGGAGATTACGCTCCGGATGAAGATATCATCCATCTTGTGGCTTTGCGGCTGGCTCAGCCTGACGCGGCTCAAGGGTATGTGCTGGACGGCTTTCCAAGAAATTTGAACCAGGCTCGATTGTTCGATGCGACGGGGAGTGCAGATGCGCCCGCCGTTGATGTCGTGATCGCCCTGGAAATCGATGAAATGGTTTTGATCGAGCGCACGGCGGGCCGACTGGTTTGTCCGAAATGCGCGTCGGTTTACCAAACGCATTTGCAGCCGCCGAAGCAGGCGGGGCGGTGCGACCGTGATGGAGAAACGCTGGTCCGCCGGCCGGAAGACGATCCGGGAACCATGCCCCATCGACTGGATGTCTATCATCAGTCAACGCTGCCGTTGACGCAATATTACGCCCAACAGGGCAAACTTCGGCCCGTGGACGCCTCAGGGAGCCCGGACGAAGTCTTTCAGCGCATACTATTTGCACTGAAAGATCGATAAATAGAAATTGACGGGTATAATAGTCCGATGGGTCGTCCCAAAACTTCAGAAGAAATAGAAATGATGCGGCTTGCGGGCCGCGTGGTCGCGGAAACGCTCGCGGCGATGGCCGCCGCGATCGTTCCTGGGACGACTACGACGCTGGATTTGGATGAAGTGGCTGCGGAGGTTCTTCGCAAGCACGGCGCCAAATCGGCGTTTATGGGCTATCAGCCCTCGTTTAGCGATGTGCCTTACAAGCACAATACATGTTTGTCGATTAACGATGAGATCGTCCATGGGGTTCCGGTGAAGAACCGGGTGCTGCAAGAGGGCGATATCATCAGCCTCGACATGGGCGCTTCGGT
>NZ_JBDSQY010000031.1:0-14508 GCF_039929585.1 Capsulimonas sp. | reverse complement strand
TGTTTTATATTTTAACTTAAGCAGCCTTGAGCAGCGCTGCTCGGGACGCCGGCCCTTCGGATTCGCCGTCCAGCGGGAATTGCCGGATCAGTTCGTCGAGCGCGGCCGCCATGGAATTGAGACTGTCGGCGGCGGTGGCGACTTGCGCCAGTCCGACGGTTTGGTCGCCGACGAGTCCCGAGACGAATTGGGCGCTTTCGGAGACATCGGACGCTGCGGCGCGCAGTGTTTCCACGGCCAGCTGGTTTTCTTCCGCAGCGTCCCGCACGGCGGCGACGGTGGTGCGAGCGCTCTGGATCGTGCTGTTCATGCCGCCGGCGGTCTCCGAGACGGCGCGGACTTCGCTGGCGACCAGTTCGGCTGCCTGGAGGATCTGCGCTAGCGCCGTTCGGGTCTCCTGGCTCTGGCTCGCCCCTTCGGCAACCTCGGTGCTGCTCGCTTCAATCGAGCGAACGGCGTCTGCAACTCCCTTTTGGATGCCGCCGACAAGGCTGCTGATATCCTTAGTCGCGGCGGTCGAACGCTCGGCGAGCTTGCGTACTTCATTGGCGACCACGGCGAAGCCGCGGCCATGCTCGCCGGCCCTGGCCGCTTCGATGGATGCGTTCAAGGCGAGCAGGTTTGTCTGCTCGGCGATCTGATCGATCGTCTGCACGATTGCGCCGATCTGCTTGCCCTGCCGTCCCAGCTCCTGGATCGCATTGGCGCTCGCTTCCACCTGGGTTTGGATGCGTCCCATCCGATCGATCGTCTGCTCCAGTGCTTTGCCGCCGCTTTTTGCGATGCTCGTGGCTTGATTGGCGGCCGAAGCGACTTGATCGGCGGACTGCGCCAGCGATTCGATCGCCATCGCGGTCTGCTGGATCGATGCGTCCGCATTGGCGACTCCGGTGCGCTGCGACTGGCTGCGCGCCGACATTTCGGCGCTGGCCCTCGCCGCGCCCTGCGCGGTCTCCGTCACCTGCTGCATCGACTGTTCGATCTGGATCGCCACGCCGCCGGTCTGCCCCGCCGCTGCGGCGAGGGACGCGCCGGTGTCCGAGACGGTGTCGGCGCTGTGCTTCACCTGGAGCATGACTTTACGCAGATGCGCCAGCAGTCCGGACATTTCGGCCTGGGCTCCGGTCAGCTCCTGTGTGCGCTCGGTGATTCGGTCCTCCAGGGTCTCATTGGATTTGTTCAGCGCCTGGCTGCTTTCCCTGAGTGCGAGAAGAATATGCGCCACCGCGCCGATCAGCAAAATGCACAGCACATACATCAGGACACTGAAGACATTCGCGCGCTGCTGGAGCACATGGTAATCTTTCTGATACGCGGTGAGCAGGTCGTCGTTGTTTTGCGCGCTGGGCGCCGAGACAAGCGCGACGAGCATCCCGTCGACTTTTTCTTTCTGCGTCACGATCATTCCGGCGTGCGCCAGAAATAGATCGACATCCGGCCGAACATCTTCCGGAAATGACTTCCGTGACTTCGCGATCTTCTCCGTGAGCGGTCCCAGTTCCGCTTTGATTTCCTTGCTGCTGCCCAGGTGGTAGATCAGTGTCTGCCGCAGCAGTGTGTCGATCTCCCGGGCCTGCGGCGCATTATTGTTTGGGAGCTGATCGACGACGCTTTGCGCGAGTTTGGGGAGACATGCCAGAGAGTTCTTCAGGATCGCGTTGGCGGACTTGAAATCCTCCACCATTAGCTGCTTACGCTCGATCGTAGTCAGATAGTCCTGCACGCGCCGCGTCAGTTCTGGGCTGGCGTGGGCGCCCGTAACGGCCTTGATGTCTTCGGGCAGATTGCTCTTCGCCGATGTCAGCTGGTTGTTCGTCGCGACGATCGGGTCATAGTTTGTGAGCAGGGAGAAGCGAAGCTCCAGAACTTCCTCGGTCGCCAGTGAATCCAGCTGTTTCATGCGGACGATGTCGCTTACCGCATGCTCGTTGGCGCTGACGGGAAGCGAGCGCGTGTTAACGAAACAATAGGCAAGCAGGGAAAGAACGGCGACGCCGCCCGCAATAGTTTTTACGTTCGATGCGTTCATCAGGACTTTCCTTTCTGGTCGCCGGTCAGCGTTTGTAAGAACATCACGATATCCACGAGCTCACCCGGAGCCAGCGGGCGGCCGAGCTGATACTTGGCCATGACTTCGACGGCCTGGGGAAGAGTCGTCGCGGTTCCATCATGGAAGTAGGGGCCGGTGAGCGCAACGTTGCGCAGGGTGGGGACGCGGAAGACATGCCGGTCCTGTTCACGCTTGGTGACCGTGAACCGGCCCTGATCGTCGTCGGTCTCCGGCGTTCTGCGGTCCTTGAAGTAGTTCGCCATGACGCCGAACTGCTGGTACATGTTGCCGCCGACATTGGAGCCCTGGTGGCAGGAGACACAGCCATATTCTTTGAAAAGACGATAACCGTGCTTTTCCTGCGTTGTGAGGATATTTTCGTCGCCAGCCAGATATTTGTCGAACCGTGAGTTGGGCGTGCTCAGCGAGCGCTCGAAAGTCGCGATGGCGTCCCGGACATTGGCCGGCTGGACTCCATCGGAATAGAGCTTCGCGAACTGCGCCGGATACTGTTCGTCCTTGCTCAGCTTGCCGATGATTTCGGGCCAGTCCGATCCCATTTCCTTGGGATTGTGGGTGGGGCCGTTCACCTGATCTTCGAGCGTGGCGGCGCGGCCATTCCAGAACTGCACGAAGTTCGCGCCGCTGTTCAGCACGGTCGGCGAATTGATGCCGCCGTGCGCCCCGCCGATGCCGGTGGAGTTTACGGCCTGATCCGTGCCGCCTTTGTCGAGGCTGTGGCAAGTGGCGCAGGCGATCGTGTTGTCGTGGGAAAGGCGTCCGTCATGAAACAGCTTTTTGCCGAGTTCAATTTTGTTCGAGTCGAGATTGGGGACGGCGAGCACAGGCTGGACGGACTCTTCCAGGATGTGGGCGGCAGGCAGCGCCAGCGGCGCGGCGTCCGCGCGGCCGGAGCCGTGGTTTGCGTCCGATAAGAAGCAGGACGCAAGCAGGCCGCTAATCGCCAGCGTGGTCAAGCAGAGTATGGCTCCGGAAGATTTTTTCATCTCACCCTCGTCAAATAAGGGCGCCGAAGTGCAGTAGCGACGCCATAACAGTAGAATTGACGGCCTTGGCTAGCAAGCAGTCTGACTACATATCGGCGGTTTTGGAGAATTTCTGTAGGGTGGGGAGTGGCAGGGCGGCTTTCACGAAGCCGCCCTGCTTTGGAGCGTGTGAAATTTAGCTGCGCGGGCGCGAGCCGCATTCGGGGCAGAATTTTGCGGAGGACGGGACTTCGGCGGAGCAGGAGACGCACTTGAGGGTGGCGGCGAGCACGCCGCCGCATTCCGCGCAGAACTTGCCCGGCCCGGAAGGCGCGGCGCAGTGCGGGCAGGTCGCGGTCGCCTGCACGGCCATGTTCACGCCCTGCGTCTGATCCGTTTCCTGCGCCTTGGTGTACACCTGATCGCGCGCGGCGGTGGCCTGAGCGCTGGCGATCTCTTCGGCCAGGAACGGCGCGCAGCTCTTGCACAAGCCCTTTTGGTCGTTCCAGCAAACATCCTTGCAGCGCCACTGTCCGCAGCGACGGCACTGATTAAACAAAGGGCTGATTTCATTGACGGCGTTTTGCAGCGCCTTATCGTGCTGTGGACCGCCCACGGCGCGCTGGATATCATAAGTCGAGTTGCCGACGCTGCCGAAGATGCCGCCCAGCATCCCTCCCGCCGCGCGCAGCAGGTCGCCCGCGACGCTCAGTCCGTTGGCCTGATAGGTCGACTCATAGCCGTTGCCGCAATGGTCGCAGCGAAAGCGAAACTGATATCCTCGATCCGTGGACAGATCGTCGTAGTTCTGCACGAACTTAATCACGGCCATAAATTATTCTCCCGTAGTCGTTGGGTTATTGTGTTCCATTATAGCATCCCTGGCAAGAGAGGCGCCAATGTGTGTGACACAGGTCCGCGCGGTTTGTTGCACGGCAGGAATAGCCCCGCATGACGGGGAATTAGGGGGCGGTATTCCAACCAAGGAGAAACACCCATGGCAGAGGTTACGATTGAAGTTTTGAAAAATGGACCGCTTTGGGTCGAGCCGGCGACTGCAATCGCCCTGGTCGACCATGATGGAAACCCCATCGCGATTCCTGAAGGGCGCAAGGGCGTCGCCCTGTGCCGCTGCGGCGCGTCGGTTAACAAGCCGTTCTGCGACGGCACGCATAGCAAGATCGGCTTCAACGCCGCCGAAGCCGCCGTCGCGGCCGAAGGCTAAGCCAGAGGCGTTCGCATCTCCGAATAACGATCGCATTCAGACGGGGCGCCGATGGTTAAGACCGCCGGCGCCCTTCTTACGTTGCGTCTCTTGTTCAGATTGAAGATTATCCAAAATACCCATGTCATTCACCGCCATTGAACTCATCAAGGGCCTGCGTGTGTCGTGGCGCTATTTTCTCAGGCATCTGGCCCCTCACAGGGAACGCAGGTGGCCAAAATCACCACCAAGCGGGACGTATACAAGCTCGCGGATCTCCTCTTACGCCTCATGGATCCTCTTCCCATCAGCCGCAAAACGCCACACAAGCCCCTCAAGTGTCGACAGCAATGGTTTCTCGGCAGCGAGGAGCTACTCAGCCGAGCCTACAACCTCACCTCAGCCGCCTTTGCCTCTCCATCGTTTAGAGACTTGAATAGGAAGTTTGGCGTCAGACGCGCCGCAAAGAGCATTACGCCAGGGATTCCAACTAGGAATTCAGGCACATTGGCGGCCAACCGGCGCATGATCGTATTAGCTGCGTTTTCAGTTGTCTCTTTCTTGCCTTTCACGTGGCTTGACATGTCCGTGTCGTGGGCGCCCGGGATGATCTCCACCATCCGGACATTGGTATCGCGCAGCATGTAGCGCATTGTCTGGGTCATGCTATGGAGGGCCGTTTTTGTAGCGCTGTAGGGAGCCATCCGGGCACTGCTGACGTATACATAGCCGGTTGTCACATTGGCGATAGTCGCCTCGGACTGACGCCGCAGTACCGGCAATAGCAGTATCGACAACGAAACCGGTCCAAAGAAGTTGACAGCGATCTCTAATTCAAGCGTCTTGAGAAAGTCCGGATCATCAATACCGGTCGTCCTCGAATGCCCGGCGTTGTTAATTAGCACGTTGAGCTTCGGAAACCGCGCTGTGACATCGGCCGCCAGAGCAGCCCGGCTTACCGAATCGCTGATATCCGCTTGGATCGTTACTAGACCCGGTAACGCCGCCGCAGCGGCGTCGAGCGCGCTCTGGCGCCGACCACAGATGATAACAATATTGTTCGCCCCAATGAGTTTGCGCGCCAGGGCCAGCCCGATGCCGGTGGCTCCGCCTGTGATGAGCACTGTATTGCCAGATGGTTTCAAGAGAAGTCTCCTATTATTCGCTAAGATGGAATACCTACCGTTCCGTATCCTTGATACGTTATAATACGATACTGTATCGTATTAGTCAAGAGGAGAGGAATCCCCAAATAAGAGCCTGAACCGAAATCTAATCCGTTATCTGGGGCATTTCGTGAGAGTAAATCCGGCTTAGAATAGAGTAATATAATCTCGAACGATTATTGAGAAGTGGCTAAAAGATCTTAAAATGACTGACAAGCGTGTGGAACGATCCAAAGCTGCGGTTTTGGCCGAGACGTATCGGCAGCTATCGCAAAGCGGCATCAGCGGCCTGAGCATCGACGAGGTATCGCGAATCTCCGGCGTATCAAAGATGACAATCTATCGTCATTGGCCGTCGCGTTCGGCCCTGGTGATCGATGCGTGTTCCCGTTTGGGGATTGTGAGCGAACCCCCTAATACGGGCAGCTTGCGCGAAGACGTGCGTGTGCTCGCGACAGATCTCGCGGACCAGTTGCGAACAGGGAGCTGGACATCAATCTATCCCTCCATCATTGATGCCGCCGAACGTGATCCTGACATCGCCGCAATGCAATCGGAACTGCACAAATGCTTTATGAAGCCATTCCACACTGTTGTGGAGCGCGCGAAAGACAGGCGCGAGGCCCCATTGAACATGTCTGCCGATGAACTGATCGCCACGATAATCGGCCCACTCTTTTTTCGACGCTGGTTTTCCAAAGAAGTGGTTGACGACCGCTTCGTCAATCTACTGATTGCGACCGCATTCCACATTTGATCTTTCGTCTTAGGATTACTTTCATGCGGGGCAGGTGACGTTTATTCGGCTCGCCACCGACCCCGCATGGGATTATTACGCCGCGATCTACGGCATTGTGATCAACAAAGATTTCCCTGAGTAGGCGACGGTCTTGTCGGCGGCCTCTACGGTTTCCAGTCCCGTTCCATGCCCCGGACGCACCCAGACGATCTTGAACGTGCGCTGGTTCTGCATTCCTGAGAACGTTCCCTGACGCGCGCCGATGGTGAGCGTCTTTTTGCGCTCGCTCCAGGCAATCGGGATCGTGGCGTATGCGCCCTTCTCGTAGTTGTAGTTATCGCCCTCATCTTCGTACAATTGGAACGATCCGTCCGCGCCTGTATAAACGCGCAGCTCGATGGGGTCGACGGGCTTCTCCTCGACATATTGCGTGAGCGGTCCCATCGGCAGGATCGAGCCGGCTTTCACATAGAGCGGCAATGTGTCGATCGGCGCGGGGGCGCTGATCGTTTTGCCGCCCGTGAGCTTTGCTCCCGTCCAGAAGTCTGTCCAGGAGGCGCCCTTCGGCAGATAGACATTGCGTGTTGCGGCGCCTTGTTTGATAACGGGGGCAACGAGCAGGGATGGGCCAAATAAGAACTCATCCTTGGATTCCCTGGCAATCTTATCCTGCGGGAAGTCCATCACAAGCGGGCGCATGATGACGGCGCCTTCCTTCGTGACGCGCCACGCCTGGGAGTAGATATAAGGCATGAGACGGTAGCGCAGGTTGTCGTATTTGACGAGGATCGGTTCGTACTGAGGGCCGAAGCGCCAGAGCTCTCGGGGCGTGCTCGTGCCGTGAATTCGAAACAGCGGGCAGAACGCGCCGAACTGGAACCAGCGCGTGAACAGCTCCCGATATTCGGGATTCTCCGATCCGCCGGGGTAGTTCACGAAGAAGGCGCCGATATCCGTCGTCCAGTACGGAATGCCCGAGAGACCAATATTTAGGCCTGCCGGGATCTGGTTTGCGTACACTTCCCAGCTTGCCGTGATGTCGCCGGACCAGACGGCGGCAGCGTTGCGCTGCTGCCCGGCGTAGCCCGAACGGGTCAGGATGAAGACGCGCTTTTTGTCCGTCACGGCGCGCTGCCCCTCATAGACACCCTTCGTGTGCATCAACGGGTAGGCATTGCGCACCTGGGCGCCGAGGCCGGCGGCGGTGGAGAACTGGGAGAACGCCCCTGCGCCGATCTCAGGCTCCGAAGCGTCCAGCCACCAGGCGTCCACACCCTTGCTGAAGACTTGATCGCGCATTTGCGACCAGTAGAGCGCGCGGGCGTCGGGGCTGAAGGCGTCGTAGAAACGATCTGTCGTGTTCGGGCCTTCTGGCGGATAGAGATATCCCTTGGCGTTCAGCGCATCGTAGTTCTCGTCGGGGTGCTCCGCCGTTCCTGGCGCGAATTTCCCCCAAACCGAGATCATGAGGTGCATGTGATCTTTGTCATGCAGTTCATTAATTGCGGCTGCCGGGTCGGGATAGCGCTTGGGATCGAAGTGGTGCGATCCCCACGGCCATGGGTCCCAGTAGAACCAGTCCTGCACGATGTTGTCGATCGGCTCTTTGCGCGTCCGGTACTCCTGCGCGATGTCCAGCCACTCCTGCTGCGTTTGATATCGCTCCTTGCTTTGCCAGAGGCCGAACGCCCATTTGCCGAACATGGGGGCCTTTCCCGTGGCCTGAGCGTAATCCGAGGTGACCTGATCAAGCGATGGGCCGTAGAAGAAGTAATAATCGATGGCGTCCGCCGCCTGAGAATCCCACGTGGTCAGGGCGTCGCCGGTGGGAGGCAGTCGCCAGCGCAGGCGCGCGACGGCGTCGTATCCCCCCTGATAGTACTCATATCGGATTTTGTGCGTGCTGTTCGGCGCGAATTTGACTGCGGCGATATTGTCTTTGACCGCCTGGGAGTTCCAGTCGTTAATAATTTGTTTGTCGTCGATCCAGAGGCGCGCGCCGTCGTCAGTGGAGGTGATGAAGTGGTAGTCGCCGCCCTGTTTCGCCAGCACTGACCCAGTCCAGCGGACGCTGTAGTGTTCTTTGGGCAGGCCCGCCGGCGGGCTGTTCGTCCACGTGAAGTCGATCTCGGAATCAGTCTGTTTGGCGACTTCCGTATCGAAGTTCTCGCCTTTGAAATATGTCCCCGTCAAGCCGCCGGACTTGCCGTCGTCAGACAGCATCTGCACGGGAGGGATGGCCGTGGACACTGTTCCGCCGGCGGACATCACAGTCGACGCGGGGTTGTTCCAGAGCAGGCCGTAACCACGGCTGGAGACCAAAAAGGGGATCGCGACCTCGCGGTTGACCTGATCGAGCATGACGGCGGATCCGCGATAATCCATAAACCCGTCTTGATGCTGCCCCAGCCCATAGATTCCTTCATCGGCGGGCAGCGCAAATTCTTGATGCGCTCGGAAAGATTTCACGGGCGTGGCGCCTGGCAGCGTCACCGGCGTCAGCGATTTGCCGCCGCTTTCCGGTTCGCTTAAGATCGCGTTTCCCTTGGCGTCCAAGAAGCGCACCGCACCGCTCTTGCGATCCACCTGCGCCTGCACCTGTCCGGTGGCGATCGTGATGTATCGGTCGGTCGTCGTCACCTTGAACGGCGTGGGTGCAAACTTCGCAATCACTGTGGGGACGCGCTGTTCCGGGAAGGCGCCATCGGCGCTGTAAGTCACATGGATCACGCGCGGCGTGCAGACCTGGAGACGAAGCGCGCCCTGACTGAGCTGGATCGTCACGTCGCGGTCATGTTTTTGCACGGAGACCACGGGCAGCGGCGCCGCAGTGGTCTGAGAAGCGCCGGCGACGCCCAGCATTGCGCCGACAGCGGCGCAGAGAACGCCTCCCCGCACTCGATGGCGTTTCCGGCTTTGGGACTGAGTGAGAGAAATTTGCATGTATCGCTCCGATAGTGGTCAATTCAATTTGACATTGTAAGGGAAACACGATAGAATTGACAATGCACGACAGTATCCTGTTATTGCACACAAACGTCACTGAGAGTGGGCGCGTTCGGTTCGTCGGAGAGCATTCGGCGCATCGCGGCCAGCATATGCCGCTGCACCATCACAATCTTTGGGAGTTTATCTTTCAGGACGCCGGGTATATCCGCACGCAGCAGGGCGACGATCTCCACGCGATGCATCCCGGCATGGCGCTGACGCACCCGCCGTTCGAATCTCACGCGGATTTCGCCGATTCCGCTTACATCGTGCTTTATATCCAGTGGATGCCCGTGGACGCGCGCGGCCTGCCGCGTGTCTGTCATGATGATGCGGATGGAAGTTTGTCGCAGACGGCGCACGCCATGCTGCGGGAGTGGCGTCGGCGGGAGGACGGCTGGGAGAAGATGATGGATCTGCTGTCGGAGCGCCTGGAGATGCTGCTCCGCCGCACTCATGTCGCCCAGCGCCTTGAAACATGGGAGCAGGCGGCGCAGGCGGCGGAAGACGTCATGCAGCGCCGATACCGTGAGCTGCTGACGATCCGGGAGATCGCATCCGAAGCGTGCGTTTCCCCGGCGTCCCTTAATCGATATTTCTCCCGAGTGCATGGGCAGACGCCGATGGAGTATCTCTGGTCAATTCGTATTCGACATGCCCTGGCGCTGCTGCACCACACGACGCTGACGCTGGAGACAGTCGCCGGACAGTGCGGCTTTCACAGCGCCAGCCACCTGAGCCGCCATATCAAGGCAAGCACCGGGCTGAGCCCGGGGCGGGTGCGGGGATAGGTTACAGCCGCAGCAGCCAATTAGCCGTTAACTTTATCTTTTGGCGGAGGGGGCGCCTCATGCGCGCAAATCTCCCTCACCCAGCTTCCGCGCAAACAGTTCCAGCGCCAGGCCGAATGTCACGCGGGCGAGGGCGGGGTCGTAGCGTGGGCCTTCGTCGCGTAGGAAGGCGTGGGCGCCGTTGAACTCATGCCAGGTGAAGCGTACTTCGGAATCGGCGATGGCTTTGTAGACGGTGGCGCGGCCCTCGCGGGGGATATGCGGGTCCTGTAGGCCCCAGATCATGAGGAGTTCGCCCTGGATCTCGGGGATGCGGTCGATGGTGTTGTCGTTCATGCCTTTGGCGAGGCTGCGCTTGTGGATGTCGGTCGCGTAAAAACACGTGGCGGCGAGGACATCGGGGTTAGTAGCGGCCCGGAACGCCAGATGGCCGCCAATACAGATCCCCATGGTTCCGAGCTTGCCGGTGCAATTGGGGTGACCCGTGAGGAAGTCCAGAACGGCGCGGGCGTCGCCGTCGTAGCTCGCGAGTTCCTTGGTCGTTTTGTGCGCGTTGCCGCGTTCGGCGCCGGCTTCATCGTAGGCGAGCACCGTTCCCGCCGGTTCCAGCTCGTGATAGATCTCGGGGACGGCGACCACATAGCCGTGGCCGGCAAGCTGCGCGGCGGCGCGTCGGATGGGGCCGGTGATCTGAAAAATCTCGGAGTAGAACAGGATGCCGGGGTAGCGTCCCGGCGCACTGGGCCGGAAGACCTCGGTCCGCATCGGGCCGAACGGCGTGTCGAGCGTGGCGACTTCTTCGGTGATGGTCATAGGTTATGCATCCTTCGGGAGCGATTGAGATGGTTAGCCCTATGATACTTCATAGGCGAGAAAATACGAAGTGGCGGCGGCAATAAACGAATGGTTACAATGTCTGCTCGGTAATTGACTCCCGTCAACCTCCGTGTTATCGTAAATGCATGAGCCATCGCTATGACCGATACAAAGTCGGCGGTCTGATCGCATCGATCGGTCTCGCCGGCGCCGCCCTTATTGGACAACTCAAGCCTGTTCCCTCTGCGGCGGTCGCTAAGAATTGGAAACACTTCACGTACGCCGGTTTTCGGATCAACAAGACCCATGGGGACGGCGTTCGTTATGTCGCCGTGGGAGACAGTTACACCTGCGGGACCGGCGCAAAGCCCGAGCAATCCTGGCCGTCCCTACTGACGCGCGATTTGCGTGCGCGCGGCGTCAAGATCGATCTGGCGGCAAACCTGGGCGTCAATGGCTGGACGACCCAGCAGGCGCTCGACATGGAAATGCCGGAGTTCCAGGATCAGAAGCCCACATTCGCGACGCTGATGATTGGCGTCAACGACACCTATCGCGCCACAACTGTCGAGGAGTTTCGCGTCCGACTGCAATCCCTGATGGATCGGATGCAAAAAGTTCTGCCGGACAAGTCGAAGATGGTGATTGTCACGATTCCCAATTATATCGTGACGCCGAGTGGGGCGGGGTACGCGGCCCAAGGCAAAGGCGTGGTGAAGATCGTCGCGTTCAACGCTGTCATTCAAGAGGAAGCCGCAAAGCGCGGCCTGTCGGTCGTCGATGTGTTCCCGTTGTCTCAGAAGATGGAGGGGGCTCCGGATTTAACCGCTCATGACGGCATGCATCCTTCCGCGAAAGAATATGCCTTATGGGAGAAGCAGATCTACCCTACGGTCTCCGAGATGCTTCAAAAGAAGTCCTGACTATCGCCTTGCCGTGTCACCGAACTTGATGTCCGCAACAACGTCCAGCCCCGAGACGAGCGGGCCGCCGCGATAGTAGAAAGCGGTCGGCTGCATCCAGTCGGGTTTGAGCGTATCCCAGCCTTTGGGGTGCAGGACAAACCCGTCGTCGATGTGCGTCACGAAGATCGTATTGTTCTCTCCGGCCATGGAATAAACCATCAGACCGCCGCTCACAAGATCCACCGGAAACCATCCGACCTTGGGGACGAAGACGCTCGCGACGACATGCGGCTGCCAGGCATTCGGCATGGTCGGCAGACGTCGAAAACCGGCCCACAGATGCGCGGGCACGCCGTTTTTCCGCATCACGGCCGTGAAGACGCCATTGATCGCGCCGCAATCCCCTTTACAGGTAGTGACGAGCGTCGCAACATGTCGATCCTGATTCCCATCATAGTATGTAAAGTCGTGTTTGATCTGAGTCGCCGCACGCTGGATAAACTCGTCCAGGCTCTCGTTCTGTGTGCGACGCCAAAGCAGTCCCCGTTGTTTGACGTACGCTTGAAAGGCCGCACCACGGTAGTCCAGGTTTCCGACCGGCGCGAGCGCCTCCGCTCTTTCTTTTTTCGACAGATCAGGCGCGCCGACCTTCGGCGGGCCGAGGACGATCTTGTAGCGATATACCATCGCCGTGATGTCCGTTCCAATCGTGACGGACGTCTTTTGATCGGACTGCGCGAGGCTGATCCTGCGTTTATGAGCGCTTCCCTCGGTCACGGGCGCGCCGGCGGGAATGCCGTTGAATGTCATGCGGGTGACGATCTGGTTCTGCCACGGCAGCGTCGGCGGCGTGGGCGTCGCCGCGATGGTGTCGATGGGATTGCCCAGGGAGACGACCCGGCGCTCCAAGTGCGCTGTCATTTTTACTCCGGGCCCATCCCTCTCCAGATGCCAGCGTGCGCCTCCGGCATGAGCTGTCGCAGTGGTTCCCCCAAGAGCATATACTAAAAGAAGAGTGCGGAAAGAATGCGTCATCGTGTCTTACCTTCGATTCCAATCGTTCCTAACGCCATCATACACCGTTTTGCGCGTGATCCGAAACAAACGCGTGCAACTTATTTCAGTATGGTGGGTCATACTCGATAAGAATATCAAAGTTAAGAACATCTCAGAAAAGGAAAAACACACGTGTTTCTTGTTGTATTAGGCGTTCTTCTGCTTCTCGTGGCCATCGCCGCGCCCGCGCAGCTTTCGCAAGGCGGGGCCAATACCCGCGCGCAAGTCCGTAAAGTCTGCGGCGCGCTGGGTACGCTGCTGCTTGTGGGTGGCGTCCTGTCGTCCAGCTACATGTCCGTCCCAGCCGGATATCGCGGCGTGCTGCTGCAATTCGGCGCCGTCAACGGCGTCTTGGGCGAAGGCGCGCACTTCATCATGCCGTTCGCACAGACCGTGGATCTGATGGAAGTCCGCACCCAGAAGACGGAGGCGATCGCCGCCGCGTCCAGCAAGGATCTTCAGGTGGTCAAGGCGGATGTCGCGATCAACTTCCACGTCGATCCCGTGACGCTCGGCAAGCTTTACCGCGAAGTCGGCCCTGATTACGCCGACCGCATCATCAACCCGGCCGTCCAGGAGACGCTCAAAGCCGTCGTCGCCCGCTACACGGCTGAAGAGCTGATCCGGCTGCGGGATCGCGTCAAGACCGAAGTCGACCAAAATCTGGCGACCCGCTTGCTGGCTTACAACATCATCGTTGAACCAAATGGCGTCAGCCTCAAGAACTTCGACTTCTCGGACGAGTTCAACAGCGCGATCGAGCAGAAGCAGGTCGCTCAGCAGAACTCCGAAAAGCAGAAGTATATCCTTGCCCAGGCTAATCTCGAAGCGCAGACCGCCGTCACCACCGCCAAGGGCGAAGCCGAAGCAAACAAGATCAAGGCCCAGGCGCTGAACACCCAGGGCGGCCAAAAAGTTTTGGCGCGTGAATGGATCACCAAGTGGGACGGCCACCTGCCGCAAGTGCAGACCGGAGCGGGTGGGGGAACGATCATTGACCTCAAGAGCCTGCTGTCGGACAAGCCGGCGAAGGATCAGTAGGTCTCACAACGCTCTGCTCAATCGATTTCAGGAGGAAATCGATTGAGCAGTCGCGTATAAGGCCGGTGATTATCCGAGGGGTTTCCCTAATATTGCGGATTTCCACTTTCACCCAACCCGAATCGACATTCAGCACTACGACGACAATCGCCATGAGCAAAAACCATCTAATTATCGGCCTCGGCGGCACCGGCGGCAAAATCATTCGGGCCTTCCGAAAGACAATCTATCAAGAGTTCCGCACGGTCGACGCCGACGGAGTGAACCTCAACTATCTTTATGTCGACTCTAGCGATGAGATGATGAGCCCGGACGACCCGACGTGGCGGATCCTGGGGCGCAGCGTGCAGCTGGGTCCCAGCAGTCAGCTGAAGATCTCGGACGCCAATTTGCAGTCGCGCCTCGACAATATCAACGCCTATCCGGGCATCAAGGATTGGATCGGGAGCAAGGAAGAGTGGAGCAACATTCTTCGCAGCATCGTCGGGGTGACATTGGGCGGGCAGAAGCGGCGTTTGGGCCGCTTCTTGTTTGCGTGCAAGGCGGACCAATTCAAGGAGCAGCTGCGCAATCAGGTGCGAGATCTGCAGACCAAGGGCGAAATCCCGCTGACGTTCCACGTCTGCTGCGGCCTCGCCGGCGGAACGGGCAGCGGCAGCATCGTTGATGTGATCGCACAGATCCGCGATACCTACCCGGACTCCAAAATCTACCGGATCATCGTTTACGTGCTGCTTCCCGATCGGTATCCCAAGCCGAATTGGGA
>NZ_JBDSQY010000030.1:0-12963 GCF_039929585.1 Capsulimonas sp. | reverse complement strand
CAATCCGCGTGAACCGCCGGTCACCAGCACGACCTTTCCCGTCAGATCGTAAGCCCGCGCCGAGCGCACCGCCTGGCGCACTCCCAATGCGATCGCCACGCCGCCGGCGACCGTGAGGACCGAGCGTGTCCGTTTGTCCATTGTTTGCGCTGCTCCTTCATCAGAAATCTTCCGTAAGAATTTTTCAAGTCTTGCTGATTAGAATTGTGCCCCATGCGCGCCTTCGTCAATCACCCCCAATACATCGTAGGGTCTGCGCTGACGCGATCCTGCGCATGTGCGGGAATCAGCAACTGCAGTTATCAAACAATGCCAGCGTTAAAAATCCCGCGCAGCGCATGAATGCGCCACGCGGGATGTATGCTGTACTGCGATAGCAGCAACTAAGGCGAACGGTTAACAGGCGGCGCTGCGGCGTTTCCAGACGAGGCCCGCGACGGCGAGCAGCCCGAAGCTGATTGACGTCCATGCACCGGGTTCAGGAACCGCAGCGGGGACATCGTGGAGAGTCAGCGAGACCAGCGCGGGCGCGTCCCCAGCGGCTCCGGTAATATAGACATGACCGCTAACGCCGTGAACGAGCACATGTCCGAGGGGGCCAAAATCATAATCTCCGCCCCCGACCAGATCGTAGAACTCATCCGTCGGGTAGCCGTTGCTATCGCTGTTGACGATGGTGACGTTGGGAGAGAATAGGATATTCGTCCCATTGAGAGAAATTCCGGCGCTGCCAACGGCGCCTCCATTGGAGAAAAAGTTGAAGTCGCCGGCGAAGATGTAAGGGGCGTCCTGGCCGGCGATAAATGGAACGCCTTCCGTCAATGTGACGGTTTCACCGCTGACATTGAAGGTGGAGGACGCGGCGACGCTTGGCGCGGCGGCGGCGAGACACAAAATCGCAGCGATGGCTGCTGGTCGAGTGAGATTCATAATCCGTCTCCTTTGATGTGGGACAGTGATGATACTCCTTTCATTATCCCACGAGCTTATACGCCGAGAATTCGTGAGTCTCCTTCCGGAAAATGTGAATATCGCAAATAAGTAAAGTTGTTTTTGAAATTACTGTCCGCATGCTTTCGATCAGAAACTATGAGAGGATTTTGAGGCCGGAGAGGAGGAGAACAGTGCCCAGGGTGGGGCGCAGGGCGCGTTCGGGAAGACGGGCGGAAACGAGGCCGCCGAGCAGTACGCCGGGGATTGCGCCGATGAGGAGGCTGGCGACCAGGCCGTAATCGACATCACCCACCCAGACATGCCCCAGTGCGGCCGCCGCCGAGAGAAGGCAGCCATGGTAGATGTCCGTGCCGATGACCTCGCGCGCTCCCAGCCCGAAGATAAAAATCAAGGCGACGCCGAACAGCGTGCCGGCGCCCACGGAGGTCAGGCCGACTAAGAACCCGCCGACGCATCCGACCATGACAGCCCAGATGAGTCCATGCTTGACCTCGCGTCCGCGCCGGCGCTCGAACCACGCTTCCACGCGGGGCATGGAGCGCGACAGCACCACCACCGCTACCAGGACAAGCACGGCACCAAGCAGATGCGTCATAATCCGGTCAGCCTCGCCGCCGCTGCGTTTGTCGATAGTGTGCAGCGCCCAAACGCCCAGCAGCGATGATGGAATACTTCCCGCCGACATCTGCAAGACCAGCTTCAGATTGACATTCCCTGCGCGCTTCTGCTGCCAGGAGCCGAACACTTTTGCGATGGCCGCATATGCGAGATCAGAACCGATGGCGTATTTTGCCTTGAAATGGAAAAGATAGATAAGGATGGGGGCCATCAGCGAGGCTCCGCCCATCCCCGTGGCGCCGACGATCAAGCCGACAAAAAGTCCGGCCACAGCATTGTGATAATTCATGTTTCGCCAAAGCGCGGCGCCTGGTCTTTGAAGGGTGAACGCCGCAGATCCTATCATACCACAGAACGACTAATGACTATAGTAATAGTAGTAAAAGGACTTTGGTTCCCGGCGAAATCAGAATTGCTGGTTGTGTCTGTTCCCCTGCTGTTTCATCGTTGCAGCGAGGGAACAGAGACGACTGTTGAGCGATGTCTTAGTGCGCCGATGTCTCGCCCGAAGGATGCTTCACTTTGATCTGGTAGATATTGTCCGTCAGATCGTAGGTAAGTGGAGGATTGGAAGCGCGCAGGATGGATCGGAGCGCCGTCTCCGCTGACGTATTGGAAAGATGCATCGTCAAGGTTCCGACAACGTCGGAAGCGATTGTATAATTGAGGCCCGTCGCATCAAACAAGGACTTCAGGATATCCTGGATCGGCGCATTTTTGAAATTGAGCGTTACTTTTTGTTGGCTGGCGCTGCTTGCCGACGGCGAATTGTCCTGAGCCGAAGCGGCCGATCCGACGCCGATCAAGCCCATCGTGAGGACAAACAGTGCAGGCAGGATGATCTTCTTTTTTGACATGTCTGAAATTCTCCCAAAAACAAAGTGTCGAATCGCAATCTACCGTGGTAAATTATAAAGAGAGTTTACCACGGTAGATTGCGATTGTCAAGAAATATTTATCCGTTCTTCTGGAAGGGGCACGGGAGTTAATTTTCCAGTGATGAAGATCGCTTCATTCGGATGTGATAGACATTATCGATCAGATCGTAAGTGAGTGGCGAGCTGGATGCGCGCATGACCGTTTTGAGAGCCGTATCTGAGTTGACCTGAGTAAGGTGAACGGAGACAACGCCGGTGACATCGGAGTCAATCGTATAATCGGCGCCTTTCGCCTGGAGTAACTGAGCGAGAACCTCTTGTACCGGAGCGTCCGTGAAATCGAGGGTGATGGCCTTTCCCAGATCCCCGCCTTCGGAAGTGACTGTCGTATTGTGATCGCTCTCGACTGGCGTCGGGACAGCAGTCAACGCTGTGGATGGGGACGCGGTCTGTTCGTCTTTTCGATCGAGCTTAGGAGTGATCGGTTCGGAGATCGCAATGCGCTTGGGCGCCGCTGGGGCAGGCAGTTTGACGCGCACGGCTCCACTTGTGAGCGCGGCCAGCATACTCCGTTCATTGCGCTTCTTCGGCGTCATATGGGGTTCGCGGGGGTGGGATTGTCTGCCTGATGTGCTGGGGATGGGAAGTAAGGCGGAACGCTGCTGAGAGTTGTCAGCCGAGCGCGCGCCGGCGTTTGCGGATACGAGGAAGAGAACGCCTCCCGCGGCGATCGCCGCGGCGCACGTCATTGCGACCCGCCCTGCGCGCGAGAGTTCGACGAGTTTGCCGCCGCTCCAGCCGGCAATCCGAACAAGACGCTTTCCGACCATGGATCGGAAGGGAGCCACACCGATCGCCAGGGCGCGCTGCGAGCGGGGCGCGGCGCGGTCTTCGGCGATGTTCAGCAGGCAATTTGCATAGAAGCGGGGCGGACACGCATGAGCCAGCACCCAATGGTCGCACGCGTACTCCGCCGCTTCCTGCCAGCGTCGATACAGGATATGCAAAAGCATCTGTGGCCAAAATAGCGCGGTGGCGAGGCGAAAGGCGAGGTTCCAGGCACAATCACGCTGAAGAAAATGGGACACTTCATGCGCCAGAACGGCGCGCATTCTCTCCTCTCCGTATTGTGCAAGGGCGCCCGTAGGGACGACAATCGTTGGGCTTCGCACGCCCACTAGAAATGGGCTTTGCGCGGCCGGGTGAAGCATCAGAAACGGCGGCGGGGTCCCAGCGCGCGCCGTGATCTCGGACAGCATGCGAACGAGAGGCTCCGCAGTGGTGTATTTGCCTCGCTGCATAAACCGTCGAAGCGCTGCGTGGCAGCCAACAAGCCAGAGTATCTGAACGGCAAAGCCGATCAGCCAGAGTCCGACGATGATCTCATAGAGACTCGGAAGGCCGGCGTACATGCGATCCGACCGCCAAACACCAATCGTGGCGGAGGATTCATAAATCTGGGACGCGGGGTTCGAAACTTTGGTCGGCGCGTGCGTCATGGCGACTGAGTGTGTCCGCGTTTTGGAATCGATCGCCGCCGTCGCCGCGCCGCCGATGGAGATCTGGTAGAAAGGTCGGACGCGCCCAAAGGTGGCGGACGCCATCAGCGCACTGACGACGACACACACGAATGTCGCTCGGTAGGCCGCAAGCTCAAAGGCAGGTCCGCGCCGGCGCAGCAGACGCCCGGCGAACAGTCCCAGCGCAATCAGAAAGCTGCTTTGAATGAAGACGCCCAGCCCAAGCTCCACAATGCGATGACAAACGTCGGACCATCCCATGAGCAGTTACTCCTTCGGCAGTGAATCGACGAGGGCGCGCAGACGGCTCAATTCTTCCGGAGAGGGACGCCCTTCCGCAAGGAAGTGTGAAACGAGCTTGGAAATCGATCCCTGGAAGACCCGGTCGAGAAAATCATTCGCTAGCGCCCCGCTGACCTCAGACTGCTGATAAAGAGGTCTGTAGACAAATGTGCCTTCACGATCCTCATGCGTAATCAACTCCTTGGTCTCCATTTTTCGAAGCAGAGTTTGAACCGTGCTGTGTGTCGTCGGAGCAATTCGGGAAAGACGTTCGGTCATCTGACGCGCCGTCAATTCGGATTGGCTCCACAGCTCCTGCATAATTTGCAGCTGCATTTTACCAAGACGTGGGGGCTGGTGGTCCATGAGATCCTTCTTACTCGACAAAACATTTCTTGTAGTCTACCACGGTAAATTGCAGGCGTCAACAAAAATCTGTTATGTATAAAAACGAAAAGCGATTGAATACAATTAGCGGGAAGATGTGTGATCGAGAATAGGAAGACCGAGGAAGGCGGCGGTTTCGGCAAGCAGCGGCTGGGCGTCCTCGGGTTTTCGCGTGAAGGCGATGACTACGGGAAGGCGAGTCTCGTCCTTCCAGATGAGAAGCACCCAGCAGTGGACCGAGTCGCGCTTGTTTCCCTTCGCTTCACGCAGGGCGACTCCCTGGGCGTCGGCGTCGAGATTGCCCTGACGCGGCGCTAACAGAAACGGAACGCGTGGGGGCGATACAGAGTTTGCGAAGCGCGAGAGGGGGAGCTTGAGGTAATCGGCGTAACGATAGCTGCGGTCTCCCGTGTGGACCGTCAATCGCTGCGGACCGGAGAGGCCCAGCAGATACAGGCCGAAGACGATTCCAAACAGCGCCAGCGGGCGGTCGATCGGATCGGGGCCGCTGTGCCCATGACTGGCGAGCAGCACGGGCGCGACGGCGATCATGGCGATGCCGAGCGCCAGCACGGCGATCTGCCCGAGCGGGTGGGGATAGAAGGACAGCACGCCGGGCTCAGGGCGGTGCAGCAGTCGGTTTTCAATGGGCATAAGAAAGTTATGATGTGACGCCGGGGACGGATGAAATCCGTCCCCGAGGTCGAAGCCTTACATTTCTTTCAAGATCGCCTGGCGGCGGGCTTCGTACTCTTCCTGCGTGATGAACCCCTCGTCGAGAAGCTCTTTCGTTTCCAGAAGACGCTCTTTCAGAGTCGCCCGCGCTGGCGCGGCGGGCGCCGGTTCGGGAGAAGCCGTCGCCGGGATGACGGCGGGGACGCCGCTGGCTGTTTGGATCGCCGTTACCGGCGCCTGGCCGCCGCCGGCGTAGTTGATCTCTTCCAGGTAATCTGTGAGGACTTTGTAGTACGGATCGTAGAAGCTTGGCGCGAGCACCATTTTTTGATTGTTCGCGTGCTGGACTAAGCGGGCGCCCAGGAAGGCTGCGCCTTCAGCGCGGAGGCGCTCGTCGATCGCGGCGTTGATCTGGGCCAGCATACGGCGGTCATCGCAGAGGCGCTGGACGAGATCCCGGGCTTCGGCGGGCGGCCGGCCGGGCGCGGAGCCGGCGTCGGTCTTGAAGCCGTGCACGACGGACTCCACGGTGTTGAAGCCGCCCAGCGAGTCGCTTTTGGGCATGCCAAACTTGTCCGTGTAGTTCGCCACAAACGAAATAATGTCTCGGGTGCCGACGCTCGTGTAGCGCGACTCATGCTCCTCGTCAATCACGCCCGAGGCCCAGCCGATCACGAACGTACGCCACGCGGATTTTTGATCCTCGGCGGACGGCGGTGAGATGCGAATCCAGTCCTTGATATCCGTGCGGGTGTGGATCGGGTTGGCCGCCGCGCCGAGCGACTTCACCTGATCGTAGGCGTATCGGTAGGACTCCATGCCTTGCAGCAGACGCAGCGGGAAGGCGGCGCGCTCGCGTAAGAACAGGACCTGGTGCGGCTCGTTGGAGTTCGAGATCTGCTGATCCTTGACGCCCTGAACGGTATCCATGATCATCGTGCGGAAGCGCTGCTCGCTTTCCGTGCGCGGCGCCGCGCCGTGCAGGACGCCGATGATAGTCTGCTCTTTGTTGATGTTGTGCGTGTAGTTCGGCGCGTTCTCTTGAAGATGCAGGAACGGCGCCGACAGGCTGCCCACACGGCGCAGGGTCTGGATGGTGCGGTCTGTGTCCTGGCCGTACTTGCTGTAGAACTTGTCCAGCACGCTTTCTTCTTCGACGGCTTTGAACACGCCGCGCGTATGCGCAAGGATCGTGCTTGCGATTCTGGGCAGTTCGCCATCGCGCACGCCCCAGATATCGGCTTTCGTGCCCAGACTCTCCAGGATGTCGGAGATCAAGTTATTGACGCTGGCGTTGTTGGCGTCGAGCGCGTTGCCGGCGTAGTGGGCGTAACGATCATCGATGTCGCCGCCGACATAGCGGTCGGCGCCGGTCACCGGATCGGTGTCGCGGCGGCCGGGATTGAACAGCACTTCGCCGTTGACGTCCACCGGCTCCTGTACGGCGTCCCGCTCGGCGCGGGCAAACCCGGCGCGCAGCGATTCGATCCGCTCGACATAGCGGTCCATCTCGGCTTTGAGGCTCAGGACCGTGCCCAGCAGATGACGGTAGAAGACCAGCGCGGCTTCTCCGCCGCGAATGTCCACCATCTCGGCGTCGTAGCGACGGGCGGCGGCCAAGAAGGCGTCCTTCTGCTCGTCGATCTCGCGCCGTTTCGCTGTCGCGATCAGGCTGAGCATGATATCGCCGGCGTGCCGATTGATCTTCTGAAGCGCCGCATCGCGCGTCTGCGTCGTGGGCTGAAGGCCATTCTTGCGCTCCTCCTGAGTTCGCTCCATCTGCGTCATATAAGTGCGGAAGCGATCGGCCATCGTGTCCAGAGCCGCAGCGGCGACGCCGTGACGATGATTAGGATCGTTCACCTGCGCGCTGACCCAGTCGCGCAGCGCTTTATCCTTGGCTTTGATGCCTGTGCCGAGGTTCTGCTGGATTTGGAAGACAGACTCACCGAGATTCGTTTTGCGCTTGGCGAGCAGATCGGGATTCGGATCGGTATCGGCGACCCGTGCGTCCGACTCTTTCTGGCGCGCGACGAGATACTCCACGACCCGGTTATGGCCCGGATACGCCGTCTCATACTGACGATTGGCGCTATTCCAATGCGCCATCGAAAGATCACGCAGCGTTTCACCGGATTCCGAGTTCGCCGTCGTCACAAGGCGCTCCACCGCGTCGACCGTCAGGCCCAGACGGGATAACTCCTGATCGGTGAACGCACCGATATTGACGACGCGTTCCAGCGGGTCCGTCCAGCGGCGTACGATGTCGCCCGCCAGCCGATTGGAGCAGGCCGTCATGACCTTGTCCTTGGGGAAGTAGATCGACGCCAGCCCGAAGCCCATATAGTTCTGAGCGCAGCCGAGGCCGTCGGCCGTAATCAAGAACTGGTCGAAGTTGTTTCGGTTGGACTTCTTCTGCCGCTGGAACTCCGAGGTCAAATCTAAGAAGATCGAGTGTCCGATCATCTCCACCAAATCTTTGACCGAGTCCAACTGGGCCGAGGGCGACGACGTGTCCACCAGATATGTGTACCGGAACGGCGGATCGGCGTCCTCCATCGGCGGGATCTCGGCCTGATACTGCGCCGAGAACGTCGTCGATGGATCCGTGAAGTGGTTCAGCTCCATCAGCGCCGCGTAGGCGTTGGGCCGGTTGTCCACCGCGACGGCTTCGGAGTTCGGCGGAATGCTGAACATTCCGACCATCTCCAGCATGCGCTGCGATTTGAACTTGTTGCGAACGGTATAGGCAAGGTCCAGGAACATGCCTGATCCCGTACCGCCGAGCATGGAGCCAACGATATAGACCGTCAGGCCCTCGCCTACTTGCAGGCCATTGCGGATCGCCGTTTCCTTGCTGGAGTCGCGCGTCACCTTCAGCATCTCTTCTTCGAGCTTGCGGGCGATGGTGGCGTAGTTCCAGAAGTACGCGAGGCGGCCGCGTGCGCGCACCGCGCCGGCGCCCTGATCGATGTCGCCCGTTAGCACGCGGGCGTCGAGCCATGTGCGCAGGTGGGGATGCTCGCGCAGGTTCTTGCGCAGGTTATCCACGCCATGCACGGACGTATGGATCTTGTCGGCATTGTCTAAGTTGACGGCGTCGTCATAGTCTGGATTTTTCGAGAAAATCGACTGATCCGTGTCCAGCAGCATAAAGCCGACAATCGGGATTTTGTCCAGCGATTCGTATTTCTCGATCAGACGCTTGCGGACATCCAGCAAAATCTGATGCCCGGTGCCGCCGACGCCGATAATGATCGAGCGCGAAATTCCCCGAAGCCGGCCGTCGTCCGCCGTCGGCCCCGTCGTCGAAGCGGTTCCGGAAGGGACCGATATCGTCGGCGCGGGAGCGGGGGGCGGCGCGGGCGCGGGCGTTGTCGGAAGCGGTGGTGGTGTCGTTGTGTCTGCCATAAGTATTCTTCTTCAAAGTGAACGAAAATGTTAGGACTATTGGACTTACTGCTTGAGACTTTGCATCAATGCGGGTTCATAAGTGGGAGCAATCGCCGCACGCACTTCATCCTGAGCATCGGCGTTCGCCGCCGCTGCGTCGGCAACCTGCTGAATATTGCGCGCGAGTGTCAAAAGCTCTTCTCCGCTCTGATGGCCGCTCTGTTGATATTGGGTGAGACTGACGTGCATGGCCTGAATCTGCGCGCCGATTTCTCGCTCCAGCACTTCGCCGCGGCGGCGGATCGTCGCCAAGCGTATCGACATCTCCGCGCTCGTGCGAAGCGCGCTCGCCTGCCGCCGCAGACTGGCGGCTGAGACGCCATCTTTTTCCGTGTCAGCTTCCCGATCCACTTCGTCCGCCTGCTGCATCAACGCTTCCGGGGATTCCGCCGTAACATTGTCGGCTGTCATCGCGGAACACTGGTCTAACGCTTCGTCGATCACATCCAGAGCCGTCCGGACGTTCTTTCGGACCTCGTCGGAAATATTCGCCGCCTGCCGCGTTGCGTTGAGCAGTCCCCAATAAGAACTGCACAGCCTTTGAGCGAACGGCATCACTGCCGACACTTCTCGTTCGGTGATCGGTTTATGTCCATATTGGACCATAGTTGCGACGTAGGACGAATTTCCTTCCGCTCTCGGCAGCAGCCCCAAAGCAAAAAAGCAAAACGGCGCGAGAGTGACCGCACCCAGGTTATGGCTCCATAACGGGAGCGACAGCGCACCTGCGGCGATCAGCGAATACGACACGATTTTACGGGTCCGCGACTTCTTTCTGCTCCACATCTTCAAAAGCGATGGAGGAAACGCCTTTCGATCCCCTTCTGGAAGCGACTGCCATTGGACGAGAAACTCGCACGCCTGGTCAATATCCGCCTCTGAAAACACGCCGTCGCTGCGCTTGCTGAGCAGCTTGCGGTACATTCGGACACTGAGATCCTGAGGATAGATTTCCATGGCCCCTTCGAACTACTGTCCAAGCCGCTGTGTGTTCACCGGCGGCTCCTGATAGCTTGGATCAATCACTGAACGCACTTCGTCGCGGGCGTTCAACGTGGAGTTGACTTCGGCGGCAATTTGCTGAATGTTAGTCGATAATCCTTCGAAATCGCCGCTTTCGTTCTGGCCGCTCAGCGCATGGCTCTCCAAACTGACCTGCATTGCTTGAATCTGGGTCAGCACCTCGCCTTGCGCGGCCTCGCGTCGTCGGCGAAGGGTGCTGCGCTGGCCCGCGAGGACGGCGCTGCCGCGCAGCGTATCGGCTTGACGGCGCAGACTGGCGGCGACAACCGCGTCCGATTCGTGACGCGCCCTTTCTTCCGTTTCATCGGCCTGGCGCTGAATGTTCGCCGGGTCGCCCGTCATGCTGGGAGCGGGGCTTACGGAGAGCTTGGTGACCAAATCGCCGATGTCGATCAGCGCTTCATGAACATTACGCTGAGCGCTGGGGCTTAGCCCCTGTGCTTCGATCACGGATCGGAGCAGCATGGAGTAGGCGACTTCCAGATCCTTCGCGCCGGAGCCCAGCGCATCGGCCTCCATGAGCGTGATCGGCGCTTTGTCGTCCACGCGGGTCTGAACGTAACCACTTTCCTGAAATTTGTTTTTGACCTTCTTGCGCCAGAACGGGATACCAAAAAGAAATATCCAGCTCCAATGGGAGAAGTGCAGCCCCACATGATTGAAGTTGCCGAGAATCATCCCGTTATCGATCAGAAAGAAGGCAAGAAATATCGCCGCGAAGATCCGAAACGGCCGGTTGTCCCGGCGCTGACTGTCCTTCTTCAAGAACGCTGGGAGTTCCGGAGCACGCTGCTGGGCCGCGCCCTCACGCAAGCGCAGAAGCTTCTCTCGGTGGGCGGCGTCTAGATCTTGTGGACGTAGTTCCATGTTCAGATTTCCGGACGGCCCGAGTGAGAAACCTGCGCTACTTTCGGGTAAACAGCACGATCAAAATCGCCACCGCGACAATCGCGCCGATTACTGACTGAATAGTATTGTCTTTTGGACTGAACAGATACAGCATAAGTCCATAAGAAGCCATCACGCCGACCAGCAGCGCTACGCGGGAGGCGGCGGCTGGGTCGCCGCGCTTGTTTGCGGCGCGTGTGCCGACGTAGACCACGAACGGAAGGAATACCAGCGCCACGAGTGTCCCGACGAGGAAGATAATCCACTTGGTAATCGGATTGAACGAGGCAAATTCGTAATCGTTCTTCGGATCGGCTGGCAGGCGAACGCTGCCGCCGGTGCTGGAGACCGCCTCGAAATGATATCGATAAGTTCCTGAATTCGCGGGCGTGTAGCTCCAGGTGACTGGGATGCCTAAGGTTGGATCGCCGCTTGGGATCGTCGCGGGGACGGTCACCTCGCCGCCCGGGGTCTCAAGAATCATCTTGAGCGATGTTGGCGGGTCGCCATCCGGCTGCTTATAGGTAAGGGTGACCGGGTAAGTGCCCCCTTGCTGCACTTCTGTGCGGATTGGGGGATCGTTTATGATGACTTCCAGCGTCGGCGGCTTGGCGGATGCCGGGAAGGCCAGAGTGAGCAGCAATGCGGCAATGCACGCAATTCGGGAACAGACAAGTTTCAAAGAGACACGGCCTCCTGTGCCGACGAATTGGCGGACGCCTCGCAAAACGGCTTTGCAGGCCCGCCAATTATTGTGACACATAACGTGGGAATTGGTTGCAGGGTTTCTTGGGACGCTTTGCGTCAGAAGATCTCTTCTTTTGGATCGGCCACGCGGACCCGGTGCTCGCGTTCCGGCGCGGCGTCCGTCGCCGGAACCGACACGCGGATTTCGTCTCCGGTGCGCAGCGCCACCGAGTTTTCCAAGCGCGTTCCATTGTGATAGACCTTGACGGCGTCCCCGTCCTTCACGGCAGGGGCCAGCGACAATCCGCCGCTCTTCCACTCGATGGCCGCCGCCGGCTTCGCGAGACCCGACAGCGCGAATGTCTCGTCGCCCGGCCCGCCCGATCCCAGCGATCCGCCCAGCTGCACCTTGGCGCCGGGACGCAGCCGATAGTCCATGGGGTGGCCTTTGTCGCCCAGCTTCAGGCGCAGCGGTTTAGGACTTCGCATCGCCGACATGACCGCGAACGCGAGAATGGCGAGGGCGGCGATCACGCCGCCGACGATCATCGGCAGATTGCTCTGCGCCTTCTCAGGCGTGGCCGGCGTCACTATCGTCGTGGTGGTCGTCTGCGTGGCCATATCATCCAGCTGGTCCGGGCCGACAGGGAGTCGTTCAATGGGCCGTCCACTCTCGGCAATGCCGACGCCGACGCCGTACTCCGTCAGCTTGTCCGATGATTTTAGCGAGCTGAGAAGTCCTTCATAGCCCCGGTTTTCCGAGGTGCTGGGATAAACCGTCAATCCCTTCAGTGTGTAATAACTCAAATACGCCGGATAGTTGGGATCGGTTTCAAGCGGCCGGTCGTTAAACGAGTCCGTCAGCAGTACGACCACGCCGGGGTGGGGCAGATCTTCTTCGATCGCCTTCAGCGCCTCATGGTGCGGCTCCCGAATATTGGTGCCCTGGCCTGGCGCTGGCGTGGAAGGAATCTGATCGATCAGCGCCGCCGCATCGGCGGAGGTCGTGAGCGTTTTGTCAAACACCGTCTGCGTCCCGGTTCCAAAGCTCTTCAAAATGACCCGATCGCCGGGAACGCATCCCTGGCGCAGCAGGGTCGCGGTCGCCGTACGCTCGCGGCTGAATACGCCGCCGTGCTTGGTGCTGGCCGAGACATCGAAAACGAATACCACCGTCTTGGGATGCACGGCCTTGATCTGCGCCGCAAACTGCGGCAGCGGCGGCTGCGAGACCGCCTCCTGCGCGCGCGCGGCGATGGGCAGGGCGCAGAGGGATGCAAAAAGAGCAATATTGAGTTTTGTTCGCGAAATCAAACGTTGTTCTCCGAAGCGGTCAGGCCTACGGGTATAAAACCCAAAGCGTACCCCGGGTGTAAAACCCGGGGCTGGGAGATGCTTCGCATCTAATCGTCCGTGCCGGACGGACAAATTATGGATTATCGACAGCTGGCATTTGCGTCCGGCACGGACGCTCAGCGGCTCTGGCCGCTCCCAGCCATGGGTTTTATACCCGTGGGGCCGAGGGCCGCTCCTAATGCAAAAACACCGCCGCCGCAGTCCCCACGATCCCAATCACTCCCGCAATCAGCATCGGCGCA
>NZ_JBDSQY010000029.1:0-1878 GCF_039929585.1 Capsulimonas sp. | reverse complement strand
CGCGTTAATGCGCGAAGCGAATAAGGATAACTATGGGAAAATTGTTCAAAAACGCCGTCGTGGTAGCCTCGGGCGCAATCGTGGCGGCCATTCTGGCGCCTGTCCTGGCGAAAGGGCTTACGCCGGCTCCCGCGCCAGGCTTCGCGCCCGACGACGCTTGCGTCGGTAATTCGCGCTTGCTGATGAAGGCGGTGCGGCTATATCTGCAGGACAATGATGAGTCGCTGCCTCCTATGGACAGCACCGCGCATTTCCAAGCCGCTGTGTCGCCATACATCTCAAATACTTCTGTCTTTAGCTGTCCTGCGACACATCTTGCGTTCCAGCCAAACCCAGCGATCGGCTTACATTCACTTGCGGAATATGCAACGCCAGGAGAGGTCATCGTATTTCAAGACGCCGTTCCACATGCGGACCACAAATCAGTGGCGACGTTTCTGGATGGCCATATCGAAGTCGGGGGAGCTATTGCCGGCGGAGGAACTCCGGCCGGTGACCCGGATCTGGTCTGCGCCGATCGTGTGAGGGCAATATCACTTGCCATGCTGCAGTATGTTCAGGACTACGATCAGATTTATCCTCCGATGGACACGCCTGCCCATGTCCAGACTCTGTTGCTTCCATATGCAAAGTCAACGAGTATATTCGTTTGCCCGTCTACAGGGCAGCCTTACGCGTTTAACGCGAGTCTGAGCTACGTGGCGCAGGCCGCACTGGACAGTCCCGCTACAACGGTAGTTGTGCAAGACCCCGTGGCGCATGCAAATAGCTTGCGAGTCATTGGCTATGCAGATGGCCATGTCAACCACCCTGGTACGGCATATTCAACTCCAGAGACGGGCGATGCGGCTAATCTCAAGCGCATCGGACTCGGCATTCTGCAATATGCTCAGGATTATGACGAATACATGCCGGACCTGCGAAGTCCGGAGGCTTTGAAAGCGGCGGTCTATCCTTATGTGAGGTCCGAAGATACATTCGTCAATCCGTTTACCGGACAGAGCTATCTCTATAACGCCGCGTATAGCGGCTGGTCATTGGCGATGTTCGATTCGCCAGCCACCATGTGGCTGGCGCGAGACCGTACGCCTAACTCTGATGGAACACTGAATGTACTCTTCGCCGACGGACATGTGAAAACGCGTTACACCTATGTCGCTCAGCATATCTCCGTGGGGCCGAACAGCGAAACACGTTTGCTTTGGAACCGGGGCGATGGAAGTATTACACTCTCTCGACTGTCGTCCACGGGAGCTGAAATCAATCGCGCGTATCTTGGACTGGGTGTGGGAACCGTCAAGAGCGTCTCAACGTCGTCGACTGGCTACACGAGCATTCTGATTGGCAAAGGCGATACGGCGTCGCTTTGGACACTTAATCCTAGCTTCTATGTGACGCAAAAAACGGAATACGGTCCGTATGACGGCTGGGCGCCGATCTCGGTGGGCGTAGGCAGTAACAATCAGCCGCGTTTGCTCTGGAACCGCTACGACAAGTCATCGGCGATCTGGCAGGCGTCGGCTGTCAATGATTACATCAGCGACAAGCGCTATGCGCTTGCCAGCGGCGACATCGCCAGCGGCCTTGCCGTCGCGCCGGATAACTCGCAGCGGCTTGTGTGGACACGACCCAGCGGCGAAGTGCGGTTCTGGACGCTCTCGGCGGCCGGTGATATTTTGAGCCAAAGCGGCGTTCCGCCCTATCATGATTGGAAAGCCAAGTCCGTGACCGTGGGACCGAACGGCAACACTTGGGTGCTGTTCGCGGGAACGGGCGGCTCCTCGCTGATGACGATGAGTCCAACGCAGCAGCGCTTGAACAAGATCGACTTCCCCGCCGAAGCCGGATGGACGCCTCAGGAAGTGGGCGTCGGCGCGG
>NZ_JBDSQY010000028.1:0-23864 GCF_039929585.1 Capsulimonas sp. | reverse complement strand
AATGGCAAGGTTGGATACCTCCAACCAAGCATACTGAAAGTGTAAAGAATGTCGCCGGTTTAAGATGTAAACTATGTCGCCGGTTTGTACACCCCAGCCCCTTCTCCCAATTCTGGGAGAAGGGGAGTCAGAGTTTTTGAGTTTCAGATCAGAACAAAATCCCAATCTTAATCGGACTCCCCCTCTCCCAGAATTGGGAGAGGGGGCTGGAGGGTGAGGGCCTCACGCCTTCGTCGTCGCAAACTTCAGGTTCTTAATAATCCTCAGCTGGAACACTGTAAACCCAACCAGCATCATCCCCATGATCCACGCCGCCGCCGTCGCGTAGCCGAACTTCAGGTACATAAAGGCGTTGTACCAGATCTCCAAACCCAAAGAGTGCGTGGCGTAGAGCGGACCGCCGCCGGTCATGACGAGCATGGTGTCCGATGCCTGGAACGACGCGATCGCGGCGCCCAAAAAGGTGATCATGATCAGCGGTTTAAGAGTCGGCAGGGTGATCTTTCGGATCTTCGTCATGATGGAGGCGCCGTCAAGATCCGCTGCTTCGTACATCTCCTCGGAAACGCCTTTGAGCGCGGCCAGATAGATAATGCTGCCGGGGCCAGCGGTCGTCCAAATACCCGGCAGAGTAGCGGCTATCAGGGCAAGTGCGGGGCTGCCGAGCCAGTCGTAAGGTCCCTTAGCGCCCATCGTTGCGAACGAGATAATCGTGTTAAACAGACCCTGCGGAGTGCTATCCTCGAACCACTTCCAGAGATAAAGCACCACGAAACCATTGACGACGGCGGGAAGATAGTAGACGGTGCGAAAGAACATCTTCGCGCGCGGAATCTCCGAAAGCGCCAGCGCAATGAAGATCGGCAGGAAGAAACCGAAGGTCAGATTGTAAATTGTGAAAAGGATCGAGACGCGAACGCCCGCCCAGAATGACGGCTGGTAGAAGCAGTCGATAAAGTTGTCCAGGCCGACAAATTTTGGCGGGGCGAGTAATTGATAGTTCTGGAAGGCAATCACCAAACCGCGCACCAGGGGATAGTACTTCCAGAGCAGCACGGACAGCGCGGCCGGCGCCACGAACAGCAGCGCAATCACATGCGGGCGCAGATTGAACGGGCGCGGAACGACCGAATCATTTTCCACGGGACGCGAGGCGCGGTAGCTGCGCCACGCGGTTTTCGCCTGCCAGCCCAAAAACGCGAGAAACGACAGCATCAGAACCCAGAAGACAACGGCGGCCCCCGTGCGGCGGCGGCGCATCTCCATCGGGTCGACATACCCGGTGAGCTTCGAGTTGATTTCGCGCGCGGACGTGGCGAGAAGCATATGAGGATCGCGGTCGGGGTACTGCTCAATCGTCGCAAGCGGCTGCCCGAGCAGTGTGTAAACCTGGCTCATATTCGAGCCGTACGGCTCCGGATGGCCGTCCTCGAACAGCTTCTTACTCGCCTCCAGCCAGGCTTTGGAAACGCCCGATGCATCGTCGGCGTAGCCATATTTGATCAGCGACTGCGGGTTGACGGTGCTCGCCAAGCCCGCTTCCACGTAGGCTCGGGTGCGGATACGATCGGCGTTGTCAGACGCCATAAACTTGACGAATTTCCACGCGGCGTCGCGCACGCGCGGGTCTTTGATCTGCGAGGAGATGCCCCAGCTCGCGGCGTTGATCTCATTGGCGCTGATTCCCGTCGGCCCCTTCGGCATCGGCGCGATGCCGATCAGACTGGGATTGAGCGAGTTCGTGTCGGCGGTATTAGCGATGATGTTGCTCTGGTATTGGAACCACATCGCGACCACGCCTTTGACGCGATCTTCAGCCATCGTGGCGCTGTGACGGGCGACCCCGATATACTTTTTCCCGTCCGGCCCGGTCCAGACTCCCTTCATCAGCTTTTTGTGGAACTCCAAAGCGGTCACGCCCGCGGGAGTATCGAACGCCGCCTCCCACTGTCCCTTATCGTTGCGCCGCACAACTTCTCCGCCGGCCTGCCATAGGAAATTGACCCACCAATACGGCGTGGCGTCGGGATCGGTCCCGTATTCAAATCCCCATTTGCCCTTCGGCTGGTCCGTAAGTTTCTTCGCGTAGTCGTAAAACTCGTCCCAATCCTTCGGCGGCCTGTCGGGATCGAGACCGGCGGCCTGGAACAAGTCGCGGCGGTAGTACAGCGCCTGCACGAACTGGGCGTAGGGAATAAAGTAGACGTGGCCGTTACCCACATCCTTCAGAACCTTCTTGATAACGGGGCTTAACCGTCCGTACACATCGGGATCGTTTTGCAGATAGCTGTCTAGCGGCTCCAAAAAACCCTGCTGGATGTAAGTCGCGGATTGACGGAAGTTGACATAGACAACGTCCGGCGCCGTTCCCCCGGCGAATTGCAGCATCAGGCCCGACTCCGCCGCCGGCCCCGCGATCTGGATGCCCTGCGCGCTCTCCAGGCGGATGCCGGGATTTTCTCGCTCGAACGTCTCCACAATGGCGCGGTCTGCCCGGTAGCGTGGCGCAATGTCGTTCTTTCCGGGCAGCTTGAAGCCGCCCGCGCCGCCGACACGCAGCACGATCTGGGAGGCGCTCGTATCCGTTTGGGCCGGAGCGAATCGAATGGCGCACAGAAGTACGCAAAGAGTGAAAAGGAGGCGCTGGAGTTGCTTCATGGTTTGTTCAGGGGTAGCCGGATAATGAGACATTCTACCACAGATCGTCCCTCCGCGAGAGCCTAACGCCGCCAGAGGTATAATAGAGGGATTAACCCGAGAATTTGAGATCCGATTATGCTGGCGACACGAATCATTCCCTGTCTGGACGTCCAAAACGGCCGCGTGGTCAAAGGGACGAACTTTCTGAACATCCGCGACGCGGGCGATCCCGTCGAGCGCGCGGCGCTTTACGACGCACAGGGCGCGGACGAACTGGTCTTTCTGGATATCACGGCGTCGCATGAAAAGCGGGAATTGATGTTCGACTACGCCCGGCGTGTGGCCGAAGAGGTCTTCATCCCCTTCTGTGTCGGCGGCGGCATCAAAACCATCGACGACTTCCGGCGCATCCTGAAAACCGGCGCCGATAAGGCCAGCATCAACACGGCGGCCGTCACCAATCCCGCGCTGATCACCGAATGCTCGCGCGCCTTCGGCGCTCAGTGCGTCGTGGTCGCGATCGACCCAAAAAAGACAGGCAAGACTCCCTCGGGCTGGGAAGTCCACATCCACGGCGGCCGCACCCCCACGGGCATCGACGCCTTAGACTGGGCGCTCGAAATGGAAGACCGGGGCGCGGGCGAGATCATGCTGACCTCAATGGATGCCGACGGGACACTGGCCGGCTATGACATCCCACTCACCCAGGCCGTCACACAGCGGGTCAACATCCCCGTGATCGCCAGCGGCGGCGCCGGAACACTCGAACACATCCATGACGCCGTGACCACCGGCGGCGCGCAGGCGGCGCTCGTTTCCAGCATCGTCCACTACGGGACGTTTACGGTCGGCGAGATCAAAGATTATCTGGGCGAGCGCGGCATTCCCGTCCGCCGGGTGTGACAGTGAATATGAAATGACAAGACTGACCTCCATGTTGCAAAGCATGGAGGTCTTTTTTATGGGACGATCCCGGAATTTCGCTTATCTCTCCCGGAATCAATCTATCGCTTTTGCGAGTAGGATCGTAAGATAAAGCTGTAATGATAAATAAAACTTACCGATTGGCGCTGGCTGCGGCCACTCTGTTCACATTCTCCTCCGCAAATTCCAATGCGGCGCCAGAGAAAAACTTCTTCACCCAAAGTTACACCGGCGCGCGGACGGACTTTACGGGAAATGTCGGCTATGAGTTTGTCCCGGAGACGAAACTCATGGTGACAGCCCTTGGGCGCTCCGTCAGCGGCGGACGCCTCCAGAAGACGCACCAAGTGACGCTGTGGGACACGGTGACGGCAAAACCGCTGGCGACAACAACCATCTCAATGACGTCCAAGATGGACGCGCTGGGTTATGCGTTCCAGCCGTTGGCCCATCCTCTGTTATTGGCGAAGGACCGCCGCTATCGGATCACGTCCAGCGAGATGCAGGGCGGCGACCCAATGATGGATGTCGCAGACATCAACAAACACGCGAGCGTCGCGACGGTGGGAACGGGCGTTTATCAAATGGGGAACGCTTATCCCTCGGCAAAATATGGACGCGACGAGCAAGGTTACGGCGTGCCAACATTCTACTTTAACACAGCAGGAGTGAAACCAGCGCTGCTCAAGGCCGCCAGCCATGGGACCGCTCCGTTGATTCGCGATATCCCGACCGGATATCTGCTGCAATGCTCGTTTCTCTCCCCGCGCCCCTACTGCTGGCAAGGAACGGACAGCCTGCTGTCCGGCTGGGAAGTGGACAAGAGCGGTGGAAACTATGCATTTCATCCGACCTGTCTCTACCCAGACGGCTTCGCATTCCACAGCGATTGGTTCAAGCTCATGGACACAAACACCGGCGCCGCCGTCACCCTCAAGCATCAGATCGCACGGCAGACGACGGGGCAGATGACGCTGGAGTTCCGCTTCAAAATGACGAAGCGGATGGACGGCGCGCGCTGGCAGCTGCGCGATCTCCAGCAATCCGCCATTGGGCTGGTAACGGCTGGCGGCAATCTCTGCTGGGAGAACGGGAAGGCGCTGGCGCCGTACGAGATCAACCGTGAGTATGGCGTGAAAGTGATCGCCGACATCGCCGCGTACACGGCGGATGTGTTCGTGGACGGCTCCTTAAAAGCGAAGGGATTACCATTCCTCCACCATGTAAAGTCGCTTGATTACTTCTTAGTGAAAACCGGCGGAGCGGCGACCGGGGAGATGTTTCTCAGCCCGGTCAACACCTACAAAGGCTACACGGTGAACGAAATGTTCGTCACCTCCGGCGTCGGCAAGGCGCCGACGGACTGGAGTGTACACAACGCCAGCGTGAGGGAGTTCGAATGTGGCGCGAAGCCGGATATCTTTAGTCTCCGAGTGATGGGCGTGGCGACAAAAAAGTTCACTCCCACGCATGGGCGAACGGTCTTCGAATGCCGCTTTCTATTGCCGAATAAAGCCGCCAGCGCGCATGTCAATTTAGGCGGCGTCAATCTCCCCGGGATGTCCAACTATCGGCAAAACCTGTGGTACATGGCCAAAGTAATTACCAACCCAGTAACGAAGAACGCGGAAATCTTCATCAACGGCAAACCTACGCCCACGCGGGTTGCATGGACGAAACCCGTATCCAGCGTCCGTTTTGCCGGCAATCTTTGGGTGGACGATGTACAGGTCTACCCCTGGCGAGACTACCCGGCCGACTACGTGCCGGCGCCAAAGCCAACGCCGGCGAAGTCGCCCTACTCGCTCGGCGTGCAAAGCTGCAATCTCTGGCGCGAAGGGACGGCTTACGCCGGATGGGATTACGTCTATCCGTACCGCGACAAGCGAAAGCCCTATTTGGGATGGTATGACGAAGGCAGCCCCGAGGAGACCGACTGGGAGATCAAGTGGCAAGTCGAACACGGCGTGACATTCGAGCAGCACTGCTGGTATCGGCCGAACAACGCCATCAATCATCCCATCAAAGACGGCGTGCTGGATCAGGGGATCATCAAGGGACTATTCAATGCGCGGTACAGCAAGATGGCGAAGTTCACCATCATGTGCACCGACGAAGGCGCGTGCGAAACCAATCCGCAAGATTGGCGCGACAATATCACTCCGTACTGGATTGAGTATTTCTTCAAAGATCCGCGCTACTTCAAGGTCAACGGTAAACCCGTCGTCTCAATCTACTCTCTGAGCAGCTGGCAGCGAATGTTTGGAAGTAATGCGAACTGTCGGCAAGCCATCTTGACGCTACGTAATGCCTGCAAGCAGGCGGGTTTCCCCGGCGTGATCGTGCTGATGGAGCATCGCGGCGCGGACCGTAACGTTCTGCAAACGATGAAGGACATCGGCGTCGACGATTGTTATTCTTACACCTGGGGCACACCCGATGTGAACGTGCAGCGCAACGCCAACATCGCCCAGCGCGACGCCGCCGCTGCGGTAGGATTTCACATGCTGCCGAGTATCTCGATGGGATGGGACCGGGAAGCCTGGGGCGTGCATGATGGCGGCTGGGCCACGGCAGCCGACTACCAATCTTTGGCCCAATGGACAAAAGATCGGTTTATGCCAAGCCTACCGACGGATTCGCTGGGCCGTCACATCGTGATGCTCGCCAACTGGAACGAGTTCGGCGAAGGCCATTTCCTGATGCCCTCGACATTGACCGGCTTCGGATACTTAGATGCTCTGCGCACGGTCTTCACGCCTGGCGGCGAGCATCACGACGCCGCGCCGAACGCGCGGCAAAAACGGCGTTTCACCGCATTATATCCGAAGGACTAAAGCGTGGTTTGGCCCCTCAGTGGGGCCTTCCTAATCCTGTGGGCAGAAGGGACCAGCCTAAATCTGCTTCTTAGGATGATATTGGGCGCGGTATTGGCTCGGTGTCAGGCCGACCGACGCGCGAAAGATGCGGGATAAGTGGGCGTGGTCGCTCAGGCCGCATTCGAGCGCGACCTGGGTTATGGGGAGGTTTGTGTTCTGTAGGCTGGCTTTCGCGTGCTCCAGCCGGACATGGCGGATGTAGTCTCGCGGCGTGCGCCCCATCACGGCGGAGAACACCTCGGTGAAGTGGTCGGGAGAGAGATACACCATTTTCGCGATCTCGTTCACTCGCAGGATCGACGCAAAGTTCTCGTCGATGAACCGTACGGCGGTCGCCACGGAATTTTCATTCAGGGAGCGACGGCTCGGCGTCAAGCCATTGGCGCCGCCATAGGCTTCATAAAGGCGCGACAGGCGGATCATAAGCCGCAGCATCAGCGCACGCACCAGGACCTTGCGCACAGGTTCGGAGGAATTCGCCTCCCGCATGATTTCATCCAGATCGACAGAAATGCCGCTCAGCGTATCCGGTCCTAAGTGCAGCCAGCGCGCGCCGCGCCCTTCCCCATCCGGGCTTTCCTGTACGGCAGGCTCCACAAACAAGGGCTGAAACCCAGGCGTCTCCAGCAGCGCCTCCAGCATTTCCTCATCGAAGAGGGCTGGCGAAAAGTGGATCGTCGTCGCGACCAGATCGTGGCAATCCACAAAACGATGGGTAGCGCCGACACCTAAAAGATAGACGTCGCCACGGCAGATCGCATATCGTTGATCGTCGACGATGTGCGTCCCGCGTCCCGACATCACAAAATAGAGGGAGAGGAAGTCTTTGTGCCGCTGGATCTGCCAGCCAGGCATGACAGGCTCCGCGATAATCAATAAAGGGATTTGAAAATGAGGGTCATCTCCATAATAGCTCCTGACGTTTTCCGCCATGGAGTACTCACGTATCTCAGCCGGAAGTTCATTGGTAGGCCTCATAAGTTCATTATAGTCACAAAGCCCCACAAAGAATCATGCAATCCCGGAGTTCTATACATTTGCCCCGGAACCGTCAAAGCCCTGGACGCGGCGCCATGATAAAATAACACGTGCTGCTGAACAGATCTCATACCGCACCACTTAGCGCCGATGTTATCCATAAGGAATCATGAAATGAAAACAAAAGGATTTACTCTGATTGAGCTGTTAGTTGTTATCGCTATCATTGCGATATTAGCCGCTATTCTTTTCCCCGTCTTCGCCAAAGCGCGCGAAAAGGCGCGCCAGATCACTTGTGCTTCGAACGAGAAGCAGCTTGGCCTTGCGTTTATGCAGTACAGTCAAGACAATGATGAGATGTATCCCCAGGGCCTGCCGTCCGCGAATGGGAACGGCAACCGAGGCGGCGGCTGGGCGGGTCAAATCTATCCCTATGTGAAGAGCACGGGGGCCTTTAAGTGTCCCGACGACTCCACGGCGCCCCAGGGCAGCCGCGTTCCGGTTTCTTACGCTTATAACTTTCTTGTTGGCGAGGCAAGTAATTACACGTACGGACCGTCCAACGTCAATGCGCCAGGCGGAGCCATCGCGGCGATCAATGCGCCGGTGATGACCATCCTCCTTGTCGAGGTGCAGAACATCGACGCGACCATCACCAGCCCAACCGACTATATCGGCGGACTGTCGTCGTTGGCGACAGACGGAACCAACCTTCTGGGCTACGATGGCGGCGACAATATGCAGTGCTGTAATAGTTCCGCCCTCGGCAACGCAAAGCTTTCGACCGGACAGCAGCTTGGCTGGACAGCGACCGCAAACGCCAACCAGTTTTCCGGGCCTAATGGACGCCATACCAACGGAGCAAATTACCTGCTGGCCGACGGTCACGTGAAGTTTTACCTGCCGACAAACGTCGCGACATTCAATGACGGGACTCACATCTACTACGGTCAGTAGAACGGACTAACTTCGCGGCCCATGTCTTCTGGATATGGACCGCGTTTCTTTTTGCCGTTCCCACCACAATTCATGAAAGCCAATAATGACGCATAAGAAGTCGCGTATTACCCGACGCACCTTTTTGAACCTGACACTCGGCGCTGGCGTCGCCGTCTCCGCCGGTCAGTTACTCCACCGCTGGGAGGATGAAGTTTACGCCGAGACGCCGTCCCCAACTAAGCCGCCAGCGCCAGCGAAGCCGGGCTGGCAGGGGCCGATGGGTGTCGAGCGCGTCGCGCGCGAGGTCCCGCTGGGCTATCAGTCTCCGGACGCACCGACGGAAGACACTGTCCGATGGGTCCAAGTCGATCTGAAATCGGTGCGCAAGATCGACGCGGTCAAGCTGTTCCCCTTCGGCTACAGCCTGCTCAGCAGCGGCGCCGCCGACGGATTGCCGCAGCGCTTCCGCATTGACGCTTCCGTGGAGCCGGATTTCCACTCTCCCGTGAACATCGCGGACTTTACAGGCGTGGACTTTCCAGAATCCGTCGACGAGGTCGGAGCGTTTCACGCCTCGAAGATCGACGCCCGGTACATTCGCGTCACAGTCACGCGCACTCGCCGCAAACAGTTTCAGCTTTCAAAGCTGGAAGTCTGGTCGGGGCCAACGGACGCGGCCGAAGGCTGTACAGCGTCGGAATCAACGCGCGGAAGCCTTGGCGTGATTGCGCTGACACGCGCGCCGCGCCCGCAGGGCGAGGGCGTCGTCACGGACAACCCCGGCAACGTTATCCCGGTCGCAAAGTGGAAACCCGTCGCCGATAAGGCGCATACGCCTACCACGGGCGTGCGCCTCGAAAGCGGCATTTTCCAAACGGCGATGGAGCAGAACATCGCCTATCTGCTCAATACCTTCTCCGCAAACGAACTGCTGCGCCCCTTCCGCGAGCGCGCCGGAAAGCCAGTTGGCAAAGTGACGCGTCAGCCCATCAGCTTCTGGGACACGGACCTTCCCGGTTCGAACGCCGGACGCTTTCTAATGGGCGCCGGCAACACTCTGCGCTGGATGGACCATCCCGAGCTCAAGGCGCGCATGGACGAGATCGTGGACGGCATCGCCGAATGCGTCCGCCCCGATGGCTACCTCATGGCGTATCCCCCGGAAAGCATGTTCTACAGCGAACGCGGCGGTTACACACGCGCCTGGGTCACCCATGGTCTGATTGAGGCGGGCTTCGCGGGAAACCCCAAAGCCTTTAAATTGCTGCGCGGCTTCTACGATTGGTTCAACAAGTGTGAATATCTGCCGGAGATGCTTCGCCGCGCCGGGCAGGGCGTTCAGGGACAGATCGCCAGCACGCGGATGTACTTTACGCCGGTGGGGAAACCCGAGGATTTGCAGGTCGCGCAGCGATACTATCAGGAAAACTACTGGATGAAGCAGCTCGCCGCACGCGATCCAGAGGCTATCTGGAAGTACCCCTACGACCACCCACACTGCTATTTGCTCACATCACTCGAACCGATTCTCGATCATTACCGGGCGACCGGCGCGAAGCGTTATCTCGACGCCGCCGCCGGAGGCTGGGATCTTTATCACGACAACTGGCTGCACGTCGGCGGGACAATTGCGATCTGCGAAGGCCCTGAATACCCGCCTCAGTCGTACTACCTCCACAATGCGACCGGCGAACTGTGCGGCAGCGTCTTCTTGGCGTTCTATAGCCAGCGCTTCCACCGCCTTTCGCCCGGCGAGGAGAAGTACGTCGCTCAGATCGAGCAGGCGATCTACAATGTCGCGCTCGCCAATCAGTTTGGATCCTCCGGCATCTGCTACCATGCGAACTTAGAGGGGCGCAAAGACGCCAGTTCGGCGAACAACACTTGCTGTGAAGGCCAGGGAACGCGCCTGCTCGGAGCGATCCCAGAGTTTATCTACTCCACTGCTAGCAGCGGGCTTTACGTCAATCTCTTCGCTCCGTCCACGATTACCTGGAAACAGGGAACAAGCGAACTTAGCCTCAGGATGGCGACCGAGTTCCCATTTGGGTCCGATGTCGTCCTCACGATCACCAGCGCCGCTCCCGCCAAGTCCGCGATCCGAATCCGCGTTCCCGGCTGGGCGAACGCCGCCATGCCGGTCACGGTCAACGGCGAAACCGTGGGCACAGGCAACCCCGGTTCCTATCTTACGATCAATCGAACGTGGAAACAGGACGATAAAGTCGCCTTTACTCTGCCGATTGGCTTCAAGACGACTCTTTACGAAGGCGCCGATCAATTGGACGGCGCCGACCGTTACGCCCTGGAATACGGCCCAATCCTCATGGCCGCCGTCGGACCGATGAACGAGGGACAGAGCGCACGCTTCCCATTCCCGGCCACGGAGCTTGCCCGCCGGCTTCAGCCCGTCTCCGATCAGCCTCTGCATTATGCGATCGAGGGGCAGCCGGAGCACCGTTTCATTCCCTACTGGCAGGTTCAGCAGGAGGCGTTCACCTGTTACCCGATCCTGGGTGTAGGGTCTCCCCGGGTCGCCGCCGGCCCTGGTCCGGATGATCTCGCGCTTGCGTCGCACGGCGCTCACGCCACGTCCGACAGCGAATACGCCAACGAACCGGGATGCACGGAAAAGATCATCGACGGCGCCGTCGTCATGCCGGGTGACCAGGGCCACCGCTGGCATTCCTCACTGGAGACGCCGCATCCGCACTGGGTTCAGGTCGATCTGCCTAAACCCACCGGTGTCGGTCGGATCGTGGTTCAGTTCGCCGATCCCGCCGGGCATCCCACCAGCTTCCAGGGGATCGCCAAAGTCAACGGCAAGGATCGTATTCTTTTCGATGTTACGGGATATAAAAAGCGGCAATCCTACACGTTCACACAGAACCCAATGGTCATAGACAGCTTCCGCTTCGTGATCCACGCCAGCCGAAACCCGGCCTTCCCCAATGCCGCCCAGCTGAGCCAGATAGAACTCTACAAATCATAGCGCGCCTCGCCGCGCCGGTCGCAAATAAACAATGGGCGGCGCCATGCCCTTGACGCCGCCCTTCCCTGCCCGGTATAATAACCAAACGTTCGGCGGGGTGTGGCGCAGTTGGTAGCGCGCTACTTTTGGGAAGTAGAAGCCGAGAGTTCGAGTCTCTCCACCCCGACCAAGCAAATGCTCCTGTACGCCGTTGGCGATCAGGAGCATTTTTGCTGTCAGGTGTGTTTTATTTACGAAGGCGTTATTTGCGGGGCAGCACGCGCCATGTGACGCCATGCACAACGCCAGTGCTGAGTGAAGCGAAGCGGCGGAACTGCCCGGGCGTCAGATCGAAATGGTTGCAGCCGGTGTCGGTGATCTTCACGCGCATGGAGGTTCCGCCACGCGAAAGCAGCACCCAGGAGCCACGCGGCGCCAGGTTGGATGCGGTACGGCCATGGCGATCACGATAAAATGTGCAGTACGTCGTACCGCCGCCATGATGGCTCTTGTTGTGAGAAGGATGCCGGCCTCGCGCATGCGCGCTGGGAAGACAGGCGCCGACCAGAGCAAGCGCGAAGACAGGGGTCAAGAAACGGGTTGGCGATAAACCGAACATGGATTCGTCCTCCGGGAATTACGGTGCAGATAAGTTCACTCTCATTCCCTGGGATTCCTTCATGAAAACCCGGGAATTTGACGGCTCGCGGCGCTCGATTGCGTTGACAATGGAATCACCGCCATGCTAAAATATCGGTAGGATGCTCGGCGAACATTAGTCGCCGAGCCTGCGTTGTGGAGGAATCTCTTGAAAGCAAGTTGCATGGTCTGCGGATCGGACTTCGAAGTTGAGCGGGACCGGGGACAGATCATTG
This sequence comes from Capsulimonas sp., assembly GCF_039929585.1. Lineage (NCBI taxonomy): Bacteria > Bacillati > Armatimonadota > Armatimonadia > Capsulimonadales > Capsulimonadaceae > Capsulimonas > Capsulimonas sp. The sequence goes on along the minus strand of NZ_JBDSQY010000028.1, from coordinate 11,658 downwards.
AGATCGACAGTGTCGGACATTACATCTGCCATCGCGATTGGCCGGGCTTTAACGCCGGCGTCGATCTGCAAAAGCGAGTGCAGGACACTCAGCGTTTATCCGACGATGAAGAGCTCCTGCAGCGGCGAGAGCAGTCCCGGCAGGCGCTGTCGGATTTCAACCAAACACCCCGTGATATTGTCGCGAAGCTGGATGAATATGTCATCGGCCAGGAACGCGCCAAGCGCGACGTCGCCGTCGGTCTCTACGATCACCATCGGATCCACCAATCGGACGTTGAAAGCAAAGAACTGGGGACAACGCCCGAGGTCGAGCTGGAAAAGGCGAATATTCTTCTCGTCGGCCCTTCCGGCAGCGGCAAGACACTGATCGCCAAGACGCTGGCCCGCTCGCTCGGCGTCCCTTTCGCTTCCGCCGACGCCACAAGCCTCTCCCCCACGGGATACACCGGAAACGACGTCGAAAGCGTTCTGACCCCGCTTTACTTAGATGCAGGCGAGGATCTGGAGTGGGCGGCGCGCGGCGTTGTCTTCCTGGACGAAATCGACAAGATCGCGCGCAAGAGCCAGGCGAACCCCTCCATCACCCGTGATGTCAGCGGCGAAAGCGTCCAGCACGCCCTGCTGAAGCTGATCGAAGGCACGATGGCGCAATTGCCTCTTGGCGCTTCGGGACGCAAGCACCCGGATGCGCCGCCGGAATACATCGATACCAGCAAAATCCTCTTCATTGGCGGCGGCGCCTTTGAGGGCCTGCCCGAAATCGTCGCCAAGAAGATGAAACGCCAGACCGAACGCACCATCGGCCTGCGCGCCACGCCCGCCGCCATTTCCGGCGATCCGCAGCGCGATTTCCAAATTCTCTCGGAAGCGCCGATGGAAGTCCTGATCGAAAGTCTGATTGACTACGGCTTCGTTCCGGAACTCGCCGGCCGCCTCCCGATCATCGTACCGCTTGCGCCGCTCACCAAAGAGCAGATGCGCCGCGCCCTGACCGAGCCGAAGAACGCTATCGTCCGCCAGCAGATCGAGCTGTTCCACCGCGACGGCATCGAGCTCATCGTAACTGAAGCCGCTCTGGACAGCATCGTCGAAAAAGCGACCTCCATGAAGACCGGCGTCCGCGCCTTACGCTCCCTGGTCAAGGGAATGACCAGCCGCGCCCGCTACGAAGTCAGCGGCGATCCGAAGGTGATCGGTGTGGAAGTCGGCCCCGAGTCGCTGGAAGATCCGTCGATTTACAGCGTGGTGCTGAAGGTCGGCGAGACACTGCAAAAGAAGACAAGCCACGAAGCGGGATTTGCGAGAGCGGTGTGAAGATTGGCCCTCATCCCCTTCTCCCAATTCTGGGAGAAGGGGAGTCAGAAAGAATTAAGATTTTTCTGGTCTGAAGAGATCTGAACTAACAACACTCTTGCTCCCCCTCTCCCAGAATTGGGAGAGGGGGCTGGGGGGTGAGGGCCACGCGAAGCGCCTCCCTTATCACCACCACGAACTCCCACCCCCATGCAAAACATTTACCTCATCACCATCTCCGGTCCCGACCGAGCCGGCCTCACCCGCTCGCTCACGGATATTCTGGCGAAAGCAGACGCGACGGTTCTCGACATCGGCCAGTCCGTCATTCATGATGCCCTGACCCTCGGAGTGATGTTTCGCGCCGCGCGCGATACAGTGGATACTCTAGGCCCCGCGCTCGAAGCGCAGAGCTTGGGAGTGACGGTTCATGTGACGCCGGTATCGCAGGAAAGTTTTCAGGAGTGGATCGACACACAGCATCAGCAGCGGTTTATCGTGACCTTGCTGGGCGCACGGATCACGACGGCGCAGCTGGCGCTGGTAACGCGCCGATTTGCCGAACATGGCCTAGAGGTCGCACGGATGGAGCGGCTGTCCGGACGGGACGCCTCCGCCAATCTTGCCGCCCCACGATTGTGCATTGAATTCGCTGTTACTGGCAGCAACGCCGATCCCAGGGCGCTTCGGCAGTCACTGCTTTCGCTGGCGGATTCCGAGGGGTTCGATATTGCCGTACAAGAGGATTCGATCTTCCGGCGCAACCGCCGGCTCGTCGTGTTTGACATGGATTCGACGCTGATCCAGATGGAGGTCATCGACGAGCTCGCGCGGCGCGCCGGCGTCTACGATCAGGTCAGCGCGATCACGGCGTCCGCGATGCGCGGCGAGATCGATTTTCCCACGAGTTTCCGGCGGCGCATGGCGCTGATCAAAGGTCTCAGCGCCGATGTGCTGGACGACATTGCCGGCCATCTTCCGCTCACTCAGGGAACGGAGCGGCTGATGCGCACCCTCAAGACGCTTGGCTACAAAACCGGGATTATCTCTGGGGGCTTCACCCACTTCGCGCGTCGATTACAGGCCGATCTGGGATTTGATTACGTCTACGCGCACGAGCTGGAAATCGTCGACAATCAATTGACGGGGGAGATCCTTGGCGAGGTCATCGACGGAAATCGCAAAGCGGAAATCCTGCGTGAAATCGCCGACCGAGAGGGCATTGCGCTGGCGCAGACGATCGCCGTGGGCGACGGCGCGAATGACCTGCCCATGCTCAGCGTCGCCGGCATCGGGGTCGCATTCCACGCCAAGCCGCTGGTTCGTGAGAAGGCCGAACATTCGATCTCGCTGATGGGATTGGATGCGCTGCTGTATCTGCTGGGGATTCGGGATCGGCACGTGGCGGACTAGAGAGCGCCCTACTCCACCGGATCTTCGTTCACTCCGAGGCGATGGATGTCCATCACATCCGTCAGACGCTGCAATCGAACCATCACGGCGGCGATGTGCGCGGTGTCGGCGGCGTCGAAGCTGATCTGCATGACGGCGGTATGGTTCGGCAATGAGCGCGTACGGATCGCCTGGATGTTGGTCTTCGCCTCGCTGAAAAGTTTCCCCACGTCTTCCAGCAGGCCGATGCGGTCGGCGAGTTCTACTTTGATATCCGTGAGATAGCGCTGAGTGTTATCGCTCGGCTTCCAATCGACTTCGAGGAGCCGCTCAGGCTCCGTCTGCTGGTAGTGCGTGATATTTGGGCAGCCGTGACGGTGGAGGGCCACGCCCTTACCGCGCGTCATGTAGCCGGTGACTTCGTCGCCAGGCACGGGCTGGCAGCACTTGGCGCGTGTGATCGCGACGTCTTCTAAATCCCCACCGACCTGAAGCTTCCCGGTATTTCCGCCCTTGCGCTCGTAGGTCGGCGCGGTGTGGGTCGTTTCCTGAGTGAGCGCTTTGAGCTTCGTGAGCATTGTGCCGACGGCGACATCACCGTATCCGATCGCCGCAAGCAGTTCTTCCTGGGAATGCATCGCCATCGCGGTGGCGATCTTGGTCAGGATATCCGTGGACAACAGATGCTTGCTATCCATGTGAAGCCGGTCCAGCTCTTTTTGCATCAACTCTCGGCCGCGAGCGACGTTGGCGGTGAAGCGCAGCTTGCGGAAGTAGGCCTTGATCTTGGTGCGCGCGTGGCTGGTCTTGGCGCTCGCAAGCCAGTCGAGTGAGGGACTGGCGTTCGGCCGCGCTAAAATCTCCACGATATCGCCGTTATTGAACTGGTAGGTGAGCGGAACGATCTTTCCATTCACTTTGGCGCCGACGCAGTGCAGGCCAAGATCGGAGTGGATTCGATAAGCAGCGTCCACAGGCGTGGCGCCGCGCGGGAAGTCCAGAACATCGCCTTTGGGCGTAAAGACAAAGACCTGATCGGTGAAAAGGTCACTGACGACCGAACGCAGGAACTCCCCTGGCTCCTTGGCGTCGGATTGCCAGTCGAAGAGCTGCTGGCGCAGCAGGCTCATCTTCTTTTCGAAACCCCGATCCCCTGAGGTTTTGGCGCGTCCCTCTTTGTACTGCCAGTGCGCCGCAATCCCAAAGTCGGCAAGGCGATGCATCTCAACGGTGCGAATTTGAATTTCCAGCGGTTCGCCGGTCGGCCCCAAGACTTTGGTGTGCAGCGACTGGTAGCCGTTGGACTTGGTCTTGGCGATGTAATCGTCAAAGCGCCCCGGCACGGGCATCCAGAGGTCATGCACGACGCCCAGCGCGTGGTAACACTCGGGGACGCTGTTCACGATCACACGCAGGGCAATGAGGTCGTAGACCTCATTCAGATCGATATCCTGCTTCTGCATCTTGTTGTAGATGGAGTAAAGGTGCTTGGGGCGGCCCTGGATCTCCGCTTGGATGTTCTCGGCGGCGAGACGCTCGCGCAGCATGCTGGTGGCGACGCCGATCTCCTGCTCGCGCTGCGAACGGGTGCGGTCCAGCTTCTGCTTGATCTCATTGTACGCGGTGGGGTTTGTATACTTGAAGGCGAGATCTTCCAGCTGCCATTTGATCTGCCAGATTCCGAGACGATGGGCCAGTGGTCCAAAGATCTGCAGGGTCTCTTGAGCGACTTTGACCTGCCGGTGCTCCGGCATTGCCGAAAGCGTGCGCATATTGTGCAGGCGATCCGCGAGCTTGATGACCATGACGCGCAGGTCTTTGGCCATCGCGAGCAGGATCTTGCGCAGGTTCGCCGCTGACTTATTCGTTTCGCCGTGCCGCTTTTTGCGAGCGGCGGTTTCCGGACTTTCGGGGTTGGGACTGGGCGGCGGCAGCTGCGGGGCGTCGATCTTGGAAGCGTCGCTTTCCATGCGCGACTCGAAGTCGGCGAGCTTCAGTTTGGTGACGCCGTCTACGAGATCGGCGATCTCCGCGCCGAACTCATGCGCGAGCTGATCCCGCGTGACGCCGCAGTCTTCAATGACGTCATGGAGCAGGCCGGACGCAATCGTAGCGTCGTCCATTTCCAGTTCGGCGAGGATAGTCGAGACGGCGATGGGGTGAATGATATAAGGTTCGCCGGAGCGGCGGAACTGACCTTCATGCTTCTCGGCGGCGTAGTCGAACGCCCGACGAATCAGAGCGATGTCGGCATCGGGATGGTAGGTCCGAGCGCAGTCGATCAGCGCTTGATAGAGGGGTTCATAATCGTCGGCCATCTTCGTACCGGTCCAGCAGAGCTCGGCGCAGCCTGCGGCAGTCAAATTTTCGCGCGTATTCGAATTGACGCGGAGTGTGTATTGCTTATTGTACCCGAGTGACTAACTCCGTTAACACCCCTGGCGCCGCCGAACGCCTAAGGGACCAGAACGCGGAGCGCGCGCGGCTCCAGCGTGATCGTCATTGGGGTGTAATGGTACATGTCTCCGTCGAGCTGCCCCTGGACCGGAGGATCGGATTCGATCTGGATTCGACGCGCGCGATAGTAGCGCACGCGGGGGTCTTTCAAGTGCCGGCCGGCCAGCGCCGCCATGATCTGGGTCACGAAACCCACACGGTCCATTGGAGCGCGCTCGAAGACACAAATGTCCAGCCAGCCGTCGTCAACCACGGCGAACGGGGCGAGCTTGATCTGGTGGTAGGCGTAGAGCGCGGAGTTGGCGACGACGACCAGAAAGGCTTCGGTTCGGATCTCTTCCGAGTCCAGCGTCAGCTTGATCGAAGTGCTTCGGTATTTCGCCAGCGCGCCCAGTGTCCCAAACACATAGGCCGCCGGTCCCATCAGCTCTTTCATCGGCTGTACGATCTCGCCGACAACGGCGGCGTCGAACCCGAAGCCCGCCATCAGAGCGAAATAGCGGCCCTGCGCCTCGCCGACATCGATATCGCGCGTCCGGCCGTTGCGCACCATCTCGGTGATCTCGGCGAAGCCGCCTCGGGGAACGCCCAGTTCATGCGCCAGAACGTTCTGCGTTCCGAGCGGGATGATGCCCATCGGCAGCGTCGGACCATCATCGGCCCGGCCCGCCAGCAATCCGTTCAAGACTTCGTTGACGGTGCCGTCTCCGCCGGCGACCAGAACGCAATCGGCGCTGCGATTCTCCGCCGCGCGCTTGGCCGCCGCCTCGGCGTGGCCGGACGACTGCGTCACAATGATCTCCGAAACGAACTCACGGGTGAACGCCTCGGCGTCCGCGAGAAGTTCCTGCGGACGCCCCTGCCCCGCTGTGGGATTGACAATCAGAAGCGTTTTCATACGACGGCGTCCCTGTTTGAAGAGCGTGGGGACATAAACTTAGGCGACGTAAAAGCCAGAAAAGTTCCCAGGTCCATGACGATCCGCTCTGGAGAAATCCCGCCGTCTGCCGATAATGACAATGTCGTTTGTGTTTTCAATGGAGCGACTGGAAACGAAAGGTAAGCACGATAGTCATGAAATCTCGAAGCGCACTCCGCATGCGGCGCCGACGCCGATCGGCCTTTACGTTAGTGGAGATCATGATCGTCATTTTGGTGATCGGGATGCTGCTGAATATCGCCACGCCCGCATTTCTGCATGCCCGAGACCTTGGACAGGCGCGCGCCTGCGTCGCCAACCTGCGCAATATCACGTCAGCGAAGGAACAGTTTGCGCTGGAGCATGACGCTTCCAATACTTATACGCCCGTTTGGAGCGATATCTCACCCTATATCAAATCCAAATCTGCGCCGCTTTGTCCGACCAATGGAAGCGTGTATCAGCTCAACGACATCAAATCCTACGCTGCCTGCTCGTATGGCGGCCCCGTCGGCCTCCCGCACGTCCTGAACTAACGGATCGGTCTTTCGCTGCGACTGAGCGAAAGACCAATCCGTTACTTAGCGGTATCGCCGTCGCCGCGACGGCCGAGTTCGCCCTGTATCCAAAACGCCCCGATCAGCGACGCCAGTGCTCCATAAGCCGTGACCTGAGCAAAAGCACTGATGTGATGCACGGCGGTGTATCCCCCCACCAGCGCGCCGAACAAGCCGCCAAAGGCGATCCAAGTCGCCGACTGCGCGTCAAACGCCCCCGTCTTTCGATAAATCAGCATGCCGGGCAGCGACGCGAAGATCAAGGCGACGATCGCTGTTCCCTGCGCCTCCAGCGGCTTCAGATGCAGCATCAGCATCTCCGCCGGAACCACGAAGACGCCAAGGCCGACAATTCTGCCCAGAAATCCCGCAATGATCCCCGCCACGATCGCAACGATCATCGCCAGCAGCAGCGGCCATTCCCGTCCCCCGGAAATCGCCGCGACCCCGGGCGCGAATGCGACCAGCAGAATTCCCACCACGAGTATGATCGCCGGATTGACGAAACGGGCTCGCGCCTGCGCCGCCCATTGCAGCGCCGCGCCCTGCGCCATCGCCGCCCCGAAGATCTGCCCCAGCACCAGCGGAATAACCAGCCCCCAGTGCACGTTTCCCGTTTGACTGTATGGCAGCGTCGCTCCCAGGGCGCACGCAAACGTAGCGGCAAGCCCGGTCGCGGCGCGCGGCCCCGGCCCAATGCTCAGGAGCTTGCGCGTGAGCGGAGTCACAAGGACGCTGGCGCCGATGCCGGTCAGGCCAGACAGCAATCCACAGGGAAGGCCGACAAGGCAGAGAATAACATTTTTGAGGTAGGATAAGTTAGGGCGCGCCATCGCGTGGATTATACCTGAAATGCTTCACTGTCACCTATTGTCCTATCAAGAACCACAGCCGTACGGCGAAATGCTCGCCCGGCAGTACGCGCTCGTCGAAAAACGCCGCGCCGGCGAGATCGAAGATACGCTCCTTCTGCTGGAGCACACGCCCACGGTCACCATAGGGAAAACCGCGCAGGGCGGCGATCTGCTCACCAGCCCAGCAGAACTGGCTCGCCTCGGCATCACCGTAGAAACCGTGGATCGCGGCGGCGAAATCACTTATCACGGCCCCGGTCAGCTCGTCGGATATCCCATTTTGGATTTGCGCCAACACGGACAGGATCTTCACCGCTACTTGCGTGATCTCGAAGAAGTGATTATTCGAACGGTGGGAGAATTTGGCCTGGAGGGGACGCGCAAGCCGGGGCTAACAGGGGTATGGATCGGCGAGCGCAAGATCGCCGCCATCGGGATCAAAGTGCGCCAATGGGTAACGATGCACGGCTTCGCGCTCAATATCGACAACGATCTGAACCCGTATCGCCGGGATTTCATCCCCTGCGGCATTCGCGACCGTGGCGTCACGTCGCTCGCCGAAGAGCTGCCCGATCTCGGCCTGAAGCGTCCGGATGTGGAGCCGCGACTTTTGCGCGCGTTTGCCGTAGTGTTTGGCGTGTCTCCCGTATTCTATGCTCTACCCGTATTCGCTGGGGAGATGGGTATAATCACCCCATGAAAGTTCGTGTCAAAACTGAAATCGCCGGACGCAGCATTGACGAAACGCTCGCGGGCGCCAACGCCGACGATATCCTTGCTCAGGTCAAATCCCGGGTCGCGAAAGAATTGGGCTGGAAGGGGTTGTTCCTGAACGCGATGACGCCGCTCGGCTTCGCACAGGAAGCCGTAAAGCGTTATAACACCGCAAACCAGAGCAGCTACGCACCGCCCCAATCCGCAAGCGAGTTTGTCCAGCTGGGAAGTCAATTGGGATTTGTCGAAATCCTCCCCGAATAGCCTCCGCACGAAACGAGCCGCCACGACATGAACAACTTCGATGCGCTTCCGTTGTTTCCCCTGGATGTCGTTCTCTATCCCGACATGCCGCTGCCGCTGCACATCTTCGAGCCTCGGTATCTGGAGATGGTGGCCTACTGCCGCACGCACAACATGCCATTCGGCGTCGTGCTCTCCCCGGATCGCACGCTCAGCGACACTCAGACCCTCGTCTCGCAAGTCGGCACGACAGCCCGCATCCAGCAGATGGATGAAGGAGAAGACGGACGCCTGGACATTATCGTCGCAGGCGAAACACGCTTTCGGATCGCCGAGATCAGCAGCGAGCAACCTTACACTACCGCGCGCGTAGCCCCGTTCTGGGAGCACATGACCGATCCTCTTCTCCTCAAGGCTCCTTTCGACATGGTCACGGGCTTATTCCGAACTTATCTCAAAAGCCTCTTCGCGCTCACCCATCGCACTCTCAGCACTCTCCAATTGCCCCTGGAGCCTGAGAACTTATCCTACGCCATTGCCAGCGTACTCCAGATCCCGCTGTCCGAAAAACAAAAACTGCTGGAAATGACGACCACGGAAAGCCGCCTGAACTGCGAGATTGAAATCTTGCGCCGTGAGATCGATGCGCAGGGGTGCTTGCAGGACATCCAGAACAAACGACCCGAATGCGGACCGTCAGTGATCGAACCGGTCAGCGTAAGGGATTTGAACAAGCTGTCGTCGCGGAATTAGAGACCTCTCCTGCTCTACCCACCCCGGCCCTTCGCGCCACCCCACCCTTGAAGCAGGGAAGGGTTGTTAGGACTTGATTTCGCAGACGCCTTTCGTCCGAGCATCTCTTTATAACCCTTCCCAGTTCCATGGGAGGGGTCGGCCGAAGGCCGGGGGTGGGTCATACAAACGGAGCAAAATTCCTGACGATAATCCACGATGAAGAAGTTAAAAAAGCGTTGCGCGGGGCTCGTTTTTGGCGGCGATGGTCTTTTCACGTGCGGCGATCAGATCGTCGATGAGGAATTGTCGGGAAGCGATGTAGGCTTCACCTTCCTGGCGCAGGATGTACGCGGGGTGCAGCGCGGCCATGGCGTACTTAACGTATTTGCTTTCCTGCCACTGCCCGCGCTCTTGCAGCATACGGAAATTCTTGTGGATGATGGCGTTCGCCGCCGGAGCGCCAAGGCAGAGGATGACGCGCGGCTGGATGATCTCGATCTGCTTCTCCAGCCAGAGTGGGACGCAGGTTCCGGACTCTTCGGGGCGCGGAGGACGGTTTTGGATACGCCCGTCGGCGATCAGAGTGGCGCGGCACTTGACGACGTTGGTGATGTAAACGTGCTTGCGCAGCATGCCGGCCTCACGCAGGCACTCGTCGAGCAGTTTGCCGGCGCGACCAACAAAGGGGACGCCGGTGGCGTCCTCGTTAGCGCCGGGGCCTTCGCCCACCAGCATTAACGGGCTGCCTGCATTACCGTCGCCAAATACGACGTGCGTGCGCGTTTGGCTCAAATCGCAGGCGGGACATGTGCTCGCGCGCTGAGAGAGCAATTCAATGCGCCGAATCTTCTCTTCCCGGTCGGTGGCCGGTTCCGCCATTGAAATAATCTCGCTTTGATCGTGAATATGGAATAACTGCTGGGATGATACCCAAAAATGAACGAAGGGGGGAAATGTTGAAAAACTGGTAGCCCTAAGGAGAATCGAACTCCTGTCTACGCCGTGAGAGGGCGTTGTCCTAACCGCTGAACGATAGGGCCACGATGTCGCAACGCAGATAATATACCCCAGGGAGATTCGGAAGTCAACCCCTTTTGAATGATCCCTTGACAGAATCCATACTTATTTGCTATATTTTTCCTAGAGGTACAGTCAGCTTGGCGAAACGCAAACGGCACGACGATTTTATGCTGCTCGCTCCGGGCGAGACAGTCCGCGGCGGCTCGGGGAACTACGTGGTCGGCAAGGTTGTCGGCACCGGAGCATTCGGCGCTGTCTACTACGCGGAAGACCCTGATATGCCGGGCCGCAAGGTCGCGCTGAAGGAGTTCTTCGGAGCGCGCAACCCTCGCGAACAACGGATGCTGAAGGATCTGTTCGACCGCGAACGGGTCGTCGGTATGCACGCCAGCGCTCACCCGCTGATGCCGACTTCCTACGAATCCTTCCAGTTCGACGGTTATTACTATATCGCGCAGGAGTTCATCGAGGGAACCACCCTGGATGATATTATCCGTAAGCGCCATCCCCTGCCCCGCGAATGGACGCTCCGATGGTCGGTCTGTCTCTGCGACGCCCTGGCCTTCCTGCACTCGCGCGGCATTATCCACCACGACTTGAAGCCGGCGAATATCCGGATCACGCCGCAGGGTCATCTGTTCCTGCTGGACTTCGGCGCCGCTCAATACTTCGGCAAAGCGAATGAAGGCCGCAAGCAGACCGAGATCTACGGCACTGAAGGGTATCTGCCGCCGGAACTCGACGGCGACGGCAAGTGGACCGCTGACGTCCGTACGGATATCTTCGCGCTTGGATGTATTCTTTATGAGATGATTGCGGGAGAGCCACCCGATCAGGCAAAGATCAACGAGCGCTCGATGACCATCACCAACGAGCTGATGGAGAAGCCGAACGCCGATCTTAACCTCGTCGCGCTGATCAATCGGGCTCTGTCCTATAATACCGAGTATCGATTCGCCAGCACCAATGAGTTTCTTTTGGAAATGCGCAAAACCGCGCCGCCGGTGCTGCTGATCAACAAAAAACACCTGCGCTTCGGGGCCATTCCCTCCGGTGCGCATGTACCGCCGCTGCAAATCACGATCTACAACGCCGGCGGCGGTGAGCTGCGCGGAGAGATCAAGCCGCGTGATGCTTGGGTCCAGGTGCCTTTTACCACGTTCAAGGGCAACAAGCGCGACGTCAACGTCATTGTCGTCCCTTCCAAGATCCCGAACAAGAGCGGAGTCAATGTCGGAAAGCTGGAGTTCAACAGCCCGCAGTACTACGACCAGGACGGCAAGCTGATCAGTTCCGGCGACCGCTGGTTCATCGAATGCAGCGCCAGCCTTGTCTTGAAGCCCGGTCTGCTCCAAGTGACGGAACGGCCCACCGCCGACGCGCCGCCGATCGCCATTACTACGCGGGCCGGACAGCCCGGGGCCGGCGCGTTTGAACTCAAAAATGTGGGGGAAAAACCGATCGACTTCCAA
>NZ_JBDSQY010000027.1:0-9259 GCF_039929585.1 Capsulimonas sp. | reverse complement strand
TCGACACGTTCAGCGTTTTTTTACCACAATCCAACTCCTGGCCGATTACCGGTGCATAATAATAGTAACGGAAGATCGTCGACGAACAGCCCAGGGAGCGCTTGCTCTCTGGGCTTATTTTGCGTTTCAGGTAAGCCAGCGTATCCAAGGCCAACTACGGATATTTCTGTTTTCTAGAAATTTTTCCACATGGAAAAGCCATAATAAGGTATAATAATTCGGCAAATAAGGAAATATGGAGCGCTCTACGATGTTAATCGGTAAGAAGCTCGCGGAGGCCCGGCGAAGAATTGGCCTCACTCTCGAAGCTGTTGGACAGAAGACCGAGATCGGTCTTTCATCTCTGTCCGACTTCGAGAACGACAAGAGGGAACCCAAGTTCCATCAATTGAAGAAGCTGGCCGACGTGTATCACCGGCCGGCCACGTTTTTTCTCAGCGACGAGCCGTTTGGCTCCGCCGTCGTTCTGTGGCGACAGAAGCCCACGGAGGGCGCGGAGGCGATCGAGGACCGCTTCCTGCGCCTCTGTGAGCAGTATCGTAACCTGGAACAGTGGACCGGCGATGTTCTCACCCCTCGCCTTCCGGAGGCGGCTTCGCAGAGCCGCGCGCTCACCTACAATGATGCGGAAGTTTTGGCGGCGGAAGTTGCGAAGGAACTCGGGCTGGGCGATAAGCCAGGCTTCGATCTGATGCGCCGTCTGGAGGATGACTGCGGTATCCGCATCTTCCTGGACAGCTTTGAGCCGACAGGGACGGCCGCCTGCGTCAAGAGCGACGAGCACGGCTGGGCGATCCTACTGAACGGCGGGAACCCGGTGTGCCGGCAGCGCTACGACCTCGCGCACGAACTGTTCCACTTGCTGGTCTGGGGGATTTACCGGGCGAAGGGAAACACGGCGTCGGTGGCGAGCGAACACGAAGAGAAGCTGGCGAACACCTTCGCGTCGTGCCTGCTCCTGCCGCGTGAGCCGCTGCTGAAGGCCCTCAGTCGCTTCCAGAACGCCGAGGGAGCCATTCCCGGAAGCGCCGTCCCCGAAATCGCCCGGCAGTTCGGCGTGTCCATCGACGCGCTTGTGTGGCGTATCCACACCGTCTACGGCTGGTCGAAGGATCGTCAGGAATCGACACGGGCGCTGATTGCGGCGATCAAGGCGGACAGCCGCTCCACCGGCGCGGAGGAACCGCTGCGAGACGGCAAATTCCCGCCTCGATACCAGTCGCTCGCCATCCGGGCGCTCAAGGAAGGCGAGATCTCCACCGGCAAGTTTGCGGAATACATGGAAGTCAGCCGCCGCCACGCCATGAGCATCGCAGAGGCCGGGACAAACGCGCTGGATGAAGTTCGTCTGGAAGCACAGTCTGAGGAGTATTCGCTTGACGAAATTTCGCTTACTGCTGCTTGACGCAAACGTCATCTTCTATCTGTTCTCGCATGGGCTGTGGGACGCTGTCCTTAAGGTCTGCGACGTGCATCTCTCAGCCATCGTCAAAGATGAGTGTCAATACTACGAAGATGACGAGGGCGTCCGTCATAATATCGACTGGAGCAAGTACGCCGGGCGAATCACGCTGCATGACGTTACGCTCGATCAGGTGAGCGCTCTTCGCTCCAAGGTCGGCGCCACGATCCTGGAGCGTCTCGACGCCGGGGAGGAAGAGCTTCTGGCGCTCCTCGATCATTCCTTTGACGACTTTAAAATCTGTTCCGGCGACACGATTGTCTTTCGCACTCTGCCCGTCTTAGGGCGAAGCGAGCAGGGGATTTCTCTGGAGGAAGTCCTGGCGGGCTGCGGCCTGCCAGCGACCGTGCCGCCACACTACACGAGGAAGACACGCGAAGACCAAACCCGACGCGGTTTTCAGGATACGATTACCGGTCTATCGACCCATCGCGAATAGCCCACCCCATGGCAAAAAAGAAACCCCTCCCCAATCCAAATGGCCTGATCGCCGGCTACCTGCGCATGTCCGACGTCAAGTTCCCCGACGGCTGTACGTCCGTGGCTGATCGAGAAGCATTTGTCGACCAGCTGCGGCGAATTCGCATGTCGGAACTGATACAGGACGCCGAGCGCGACCGCTGCAAGATCGATGTCTGGTATGACGACATCGGAATCAGCGGGCGCGGCGAATATCTCGCGAAGCGCCTCGCCTACCAGTCGATGCTCAGAGACGCCAAGGCCAAGAAGCTGCGCGCCGTCTACGCCCGTGACCTTTCCCGCCTCGGCCGTGATCTGATCGAGCAGGAGAGCTTCTTCCTCCAGCTGGAAGCATGCGCCGTCGATGTCCGCGTCGCCGACCTGCCCACGAGCGGTGACCCCGCCGCGCGAACCCTGGTCCGCCAGCAGCTCGGAAGCCTCAATCAGTACATGGCGACGAAGAACGGCCAAACGGTCGCTCAGGTCAATCTGGAGCGCGTACGAACGGGACAGTGGGTTGGGCGTACCCATTCCATGTGGGGGCTTCGTTATAACAAGGAAACGAAGTTTTTCGACTTCGACCCGGTGACTGCGGATCATGCGGTGTGGGTTTACGAAACGTTCATCGAATGCCACGGGCTTGGCAGGGCGGCGGCGCTGCGGCTGCAGAAACAGTTTGATGAGGGCCACCCGCGCGCGGTCCCGCCGCCACAAGGCGGTATCTGGAGGATGAACCGGGTTCTGGACCTGGCCCGCTCCGAGTTATATCGCCGCAAAATCAAATACAAAGATCTGCTGATCGATCACAACGAACTCCCACCGGATGCGCCGAACCGGCTCCCGGAGGTGGTTCCTCGCCACATCACGGACGAAGTGGACCGGCTCCTCGCTGTCCGCGCGCCGATCGGCGCGCTCGTCAGCGCCGGCAAGGCGGGGCGGCTAACCCACACCTACGGCGCCGGACTGCTCATCTGCCGACATTGCGGCCGCAAAATGCGCACTTCCCCCGAACGAACAAATCGCGGCAAGATCATGAGCAGTTATCGGATCGCCTGGACGTGCAGTCTAGGAAGCGTGGGGGATGCGCAGCTGTGTACCTGGAATTTGTCCGCCCAGCAGTTCAGAATCGATGCTCTCGCCTGGCAAGGGCTGCGTACGGCCTTCGAGCTTTACAAAGAGGAGCCCTTTTCCACAACGGCCACGCGCAGAAAAAAGGCGTCCAAACCGAAATCTTCCGTCGCGGATGCTCTGGCGAAGCTGGACATCCGCCGCGACCGCCTGCTGGATGCGCTGGAAACCTGCGAGCCGGACGCTCTGCCGTCGATCAACGCCAGGCTGAAGGCGGTCGCGGAAGAGAGGATCCGATTGAAGTCAATGCCGGAGGCGACAGAAGTGCAGGCGGAAACGCAGATCGCCGACCTGACCTACCAGGAATGGAAATCTCTGTACGAACAGATGGACCAGGTCTGGAAAACGGAAGGGGATGCGCTGAGCTATGTCAAGCACGACTTTATGAAGACGCTTCAGATGCAGATCATCGTGAATATCTTACCGAGGGAGCCTAAGAAGCCGCGCAAGGAGGGGAACACGAAAACATACGCGGGACTGGTGAATATCGAGCTTTCCGTCGGAGCGCTCGGCCTCGTCGGTGACAAAGCGATCAGTCTGACCGAGACAGAAGACACCTTCCAAGCGTACCTTGTATGGCGCGGGGATATTGTCATGACCGCCAGCAAGCATATGGGCCGAATGGCTTAAGTTGTACACACATTTGACCGTCTGTATCACGCCGACCGCACCCGAATCATCTCCGACGAATTTCGCCCACAAGTCGTCACCAAGAACCTGCGTGTGCTGGCGACCTTTCTCGTGGACGGCTACGCCGCCGGACTCTGGACAACCGAGCGCAAAAAACGCACTGCGACATTGGCGCTCAAGCCATTCGCGCCTCTCACAAAAACAGCCGCAGGCGATCTCGCCGTCGAAGGCGAAAAGCTTCTGCGGTTCGTGGAGGAGGACGCGGATACGTACGCAATTCAAATCGTGGATTGACCGCAAGCGGCGCTCATTGTTCGTCCATATACCGATCCGCTAAAATTTGCTCTTCTCTCATTGACTTTGCCGTGAATTGCGCAGGAGAAAGAGCGCCCCGCGGCGTAAGTTGCAAACAAATGAAGGAGACAGACATGAGCGCACAAGATCCGAACGATCCCAACAATCCACCGCCGCAGCCGCCGCCGAATTGGGGGCAGACGCCGCCGCCAATACCACCACAGCAGGGCCAGTGGCCCGGTCAGCAGCCCCCGCCGCAGCAGGGACAATGGCCGGGACAGCCGCCGCCTACCCCGCCCCAGACAGGACAGTGGCCCGGGCAGCCACCGCCGCAGACAGGGCAATGGCCTGGGCAGCCGCCGCCGCAAACTGGCCAGTGGCCGGGACAAGGCGCACAGCCGCCTTACGGACAGCAGCCACCGCCGTATGGACAGCAACAGCCGCCTTATGGTCAGCAGCCACCCGTGTGGCCGCCGCCGCCGAACCAGCAATATGGTTTTGGGGGCGGGTATGTGGAAACGGTTAACTCCGGCGACATCTTAGCCACCGCAATTTTCTCATTTATCTGCTTTGGGTTTGTCCTCGGGCCTTGGGCAGTTATCAAAGCGAACAAAGCGATCGCAGCGATGGACGCGGGCCGCGCGGACCCGAGGGATCGCGGAAAGGTTGTCACCGCACGGGTTATCGCCGTCATCGGTACGATCTTCTATCTCTTAGCCTTCATCAGCCGTGTCGGAAGATTCGCTTCTCACTAGCTAAAGTCCCTAATTCCGCTCTTTTCCCCGCAGTCCCAATCGGGGCTGCGGAGAATCTCACCAATCACCATGGAAAAAGACTTCATCAAGGCCGCCAAAAACGGGGACCACACCAAGATCGTGGAGATGCTCGCTTCGAATCCCGCTCTGCTGGAGGCGCGCGACAAGGACGATTCCACGGCGCTGCACTGCGCCTGCTGGAAAGGGCATCTAGAGATCGTCGCGACGCTGCTGGCGGCGGGCGCTCCCGTTGATATTCACAACAAGAACGACCACTGGGGCACAACGCCGCTGCACGCCGCCGCGCACGCCAATCAAGCCGCCATTGCCGAAATGCTGATCCAGCACGGAGCAGACCCCAATGCGCTCGATAGGAATGGCCAGACCCCGCTCCATCACACCACATTTCACAAGGCCGGCGGCGCCGCCAAAGTACTAAAAAAGCACTCACTGCAAGACAAATAGAAAGGAATAAGCACGCAGATTTACGGGAGACCACTATGATATTCAGCCTTTTTTCCAAACCTACACTGACAGTCGAACAGCAGCTGACAGATCTGGCGGCCTGCGGGCTCCCCCTGTCTCCCAGAGCCACCGTAGATGATCTGTTTACGGTCGCTACTCGCGAGGACATGGAACGGAACCCGTTTGACCATCTCGTCGCGGCGCTAGGTTTCACGAAAGAGGATGAGTCGGATACTCCACTGTGCGATAACCTATGGATGTGTGATTTCCAATGCATCCACGACCACGGCGATTATGTCAAAGTTATCGAACGCTTCCGTATTCTATGCCACCGGCGTCTCTGGTTCGAAAACGTGAGCGACTTCGTGGAAACAGAGTTCAACAAAGCCTGGGTGGAGTTCGATGTCGACGGCGATCGCGTTCACTGGAACGCTGTTGTGAAGGACGATTGGCTGGACCCATTCCTGCTCAAAAAGCTCGACCTGCTGCTCGCCGAGCACACCAATCTCCGCATCTACTCCAACACCGCCGACTTCGGCCAATCCGCCCTGCTCGGCTGCTTTACGAACGAGGAATTCGAACGCTTCCATCAGATCTCCCACATCCCATTCCTGCCGCTCGCGCAGCAGTCGTGAATGCTCTGTTCCGTAAAGTATAGGTTGATGCCTCGCAAAATCCGCCACAGCGTCATCGCTGTCTTGCAAGGAAGAGCACACGATGAGTGAACAACGGCATGTGTTGTCTGTTGAAGACGTACGAAATCGACCAGCAATGTTTGTCGGCTCCAGGGATCATCACGGTATCTTCAACACAGTGTGCGAGATTTACGGTTATTACGCCAATGAGATCTTCGCCGGAGCTTTTACCGACCTGGAGATCATCCTCCATTCTGATCGTTCAATTTCGATCACGGGACGGGAATCCCATTCCGAAAAGCCGAAGGACCAGGCGTATTCTCAGACGAGGTCGATACAATCGTTGGCGGAGGAACTTATTCATCGGCCGAAGACTATCGATTACCGCATGGGTGTGGATCACATTGGCGTTTCCATTGTCAATTGTCTCTCTCAATGGCTCGTTTTCCATGTGAAGCGTGGTGATTCCGATCATCGCTTTCGGTGGGAGCGCGGGAAATATGTCTCCCCATCGCCTCCGATTGACCTGATAGCAGGTGATGAACTGACAATCCACTGGATGCCGGACCCGGAAATCTTTGGAGACGCCCAACTTTCGGCAATCGACGTGGAGAGGTTCCTGACGAAAATGGCGCCGCTGCTGCGGGAAGCGAAGCACCGATTTTCTGATCGTCTTACCCAGCGGCAGCCCTTGCCATACTCCTCTGATCGCGGCTTATCCCATCTTGTGGAATACCTAAATGGGCCGTATACTGCAATAGGACAAACCATCCATCGCCTTACGTCTCAACCAGATGCAAACGGCGACTTGATGGAGATTGAATTTGCCGTACAGTTCCATCGCGAACCCGGCGAGACGATTATTTCGGTCGCGAATATGCACTTTACCAACGCCGGCGGCGCCCATGCGGACGGTCTTATGGCGGGGTTTCATGCAGCCCTACGCGAAATCGAGCATGACAACGCTGAGAGGCAAAGAGTTACGTTTGGGCCGGGATACACAGCGGCGATCTCGGTTCGACTGCGCCATCCGCGATTTGAATACTCCACGAGATCGGGGCTAGGCAACGACGAAATCCGTGAAGATGTGGTCGGTATTGTCCATCAGGCCATGAGAGACGGATTGGCGCAGGACGAACACCTGCGGCGGACGATCGAGTACTCATAGAATTGCGGCTGGTCAACAAGCAGTTCAGACGAATGATTGAAATTTGGTCGCCAATGTCTTATCAGTCTCGTAAAATCAGTTGCTTTCGATCTATTGTATTCAGCGATAGCGTCGATATTGAGAGGTGGACGAGACGTTATGTCAATACGATGTTGCGGCCGCGCTCCATCGCGCAGCGGACGCGGGACTATGGCGGGGGAGAGTTCTACGGCTTTGGACGTGGTCAGCATCTTTCCCGGTGTGAGAGTATGCTGCGGCGTATTACTCGCCAGGTCGGTCATACCATGTTTCGATATCGAGTAACGCGTGCTCCGCATCCGGCCTACGCCAAAAAGAGCAGGGTGATGACCCGCTTTGTTAAAAATCCGGAATCGTCATAAAGCTGAGGATGACGAATGATGATCAAATGGGCAGTCGGCGTTGTTTTTACTCTTACGTGCGCATCGGTCATCCCGAGATGCGAAGGCGCGCCCACGCCGGTCTATCAGTGGAGCGCCGTCGAGACCTTTGCGGCGGGCCGTTGGGCGTTTCATCGTTATCCAGTCCCGCTGCTGCCCACTAGTCCAGGTCAATCATGGACGATGAATTTGTTTCTCAAGGCCGATGAAATTCCGACGGAAACGACGATCGTCGGCGGGTTTGGGGACACGCTCGACAGCACGGGAACGCAGCGCTATATCATTTTCTATCATGGAGCGGTCGGCTTCTGGAGCAGCAACACGGACTGCCTCACCGACGCAACGATTGAGCGAAAAAAATGGGAGATGGTGACCGTCACTTACGACGGCGCTACGATATCGGTCTACAAAAATGCGAAGCTGGTCAAGTCCGCGCCGATCGTGCTGAAGGAAGCGGAACCGGTGGTTAACCTTGGGACTGAAGGCCCTTGGGGACAGCCGTCGCTGTACCGGGGGCGCATCGCAAAGTTCGCGATCTGGTCCGCATGCCTACAAGCGCCAGAGATCGACGATTTGTATCAATCCCAGCCGGCGGACAATCCACCGGCGCCGCGCCGCGCTCCCAAGAAGAAAACGAAATGAACAGACGTGATTTTCTGCGTGGCGTCGCCGCAGCGGGCGCCGTGTGCGCGGCGGGTTCCCTAAGCGCGTGGGCGGACGCCGATACGGATGTCCGCACGGTGTATCTGGTCAACAAATGCCATCTGGATCTTGGCTACACCAACTTCCAGCACAAGATCCTGCGCACTTACTTCGACGACTTCATCCCGCACGCGATCGACACATCCCAAAATTTGGCGCAGACCGGAGCGACGGAGCGTTATTGCTGGACGCTCGGATCGTGGATGATCCAAGAGTATCTGGCTCAGGCTTCTCCAAGCGCGGCGAAGCGGTTCGAGCAGGCCATCGCGGACGGACAGATCGCCTGGCACGCGCTGCCTTTCACCTGGCAGACGGAGATGCTGGATCGGTCTCTGATCGAAACATCTCTGGGCATTTCCAAAGCGCTGGACAAACGGTTCGGCAAAACCACAACTGCGGGCAAGCTCACCGATGTCATGGGGCACTCGCGCGGGATTATTGCGCCCCTGGTCGACGCCGGCGTCAACTTCCTCCACATCGGCCCGAATGGCTCATGCCGCTATCCTGACTTTCCGGCTCCCTTCTTCCGCTGGCGTGACAAGTCCGGAAACGAGCTGATCGTGATGTACGCCACGGACTACGGAGGCACGGAGCGGCTGCCGGGATCGCCGATCGCGGTCTCAATGAATGTCCGTGCGGACAATACCGGGCCGCATACTGTCCAGGAGGTCAAGGATCATTACGCCTGGCTGAAATCACGCTATCCAAACGCTCAGATAATTTCGGGCAACTTGAGCGCCGCCGGAAACGCCCTTCAGCCCTATCTCAAATCCCTGCCAGTCGTGACACAGGAGTTCGGAGACTCATGGATTTACGGCGTCGCCTCCGATCCCAAAAAGGTCGCCAATTACCGCGAGCTTTGCCGGCTGCGGCAGGAGTGGATCGCCTCGGGCAAAATGACGAAGGGCGCGGCGGTCGATCTCGCGATGACATCACGCCTGATCCTGGGTCCCGAGCACAACTGGGGGCTGAGCTTCCACCAGATCTTTCCCTGGAATGACCTATACACGCCGACACAACTTCGGGAGGCCAGCGTGCGCGGTAGTTGTCAATAGTTTTGAGACGTACGAGTACATAATTTTTAACTTGTTATTGTTGTGTTCCCTTCCTGCGACGTATTATTCTTTGGCGGGTTGATCCAGGCAGCCGAAGGCACGGCCGGT
>NZ_JBDSQY010000026.1:0-24269 GCF_039929585.1 Capsulimonas sp. | reverse complement strand
TTGGAGGAGATTATTCCTCAGAAATCAGTCTTCAACGACTACGAATTGGCGCATGACTTCCCGTCGATCGGAAGGCGTGTCATGCTGCTGAACGCTCGTGAGCTCCGCGCCGGCAATCACACGGAGCTCATCGTGCTGGCTCTGAAAGATATCACGGAGCGACGGGGCGCCGAGGAAAAGATTCAGGTCTATATGCGGAAGCTGGAGTGGAGCAATCGCGAGCTCCAGGATTTCGCCTACATCGCTTCCCACGATCTGCAGGAGCCGCTTCGGGCGATCCAGGCCTTTGGCGAGCGACTGAATAAGCGGGTGGGGGAAGATATCCCAGAGGACGCGCGCGATTCGCTGGAGAGGATGCTGCGGGCTGCGGCGCGAATGCGTGGGCTGATCCGTGATCTGCTCGAGTTCTCTCGGGTCGCCACCAAAGGGCGACCGTTCAAGCCGGTGGATCTGGGCGACGCGGCGCGGCAGGCATGGGGCGATCTCTCCAAGCGGGCCGAGGAGAGCGGAGGGAGCCTGGAGCTGGGGGCGCTCCCGACGATCGAAGCCGATCACACACAGATGCGCCAGCTGCTGCAAAACCTGATGGACAATGCGCTCAAGTATGGCCGTGACGGCGCGCTGCCTGTGGTTGTCGTGAGCGGCGATTTGGCGCCGGACACCGATGCCGTCGAGACGGATGTGGGACGAGTGATGTGCCGGATCGAAGTGCGGGACAACGGCATCGGCTTCGAGGAGAAGTACGCCGACCGCATTTTTACGCCCTTCCAGCGGCTGCACGGCCGCGGTCGATATGACGGGACGGGTATTGGTCTGGCGATCTGCCGCAAAATCGTTGAGCGTCATGGAGGACGAATCACGGCCCAAAGTACTCCCGGTGTGGGCAGTGTGTTCACCATTCTGATGCCAGTGAACCAAAGCGACGGGAAGTGACCGTCAGCCGAAAGTGTGACATGAATTGGCTAAAATCTCTAAACCGATTACTATCTTGATGGCCGATGACAGCGAGGATGATCGTTTTCTGGCGCGTGAGGCCTTGCGGGAGAGCCGCGTTCTCAACGACCTCCACGAAGTGGAGGATGGCGAAGCTCTGATGAACTATCTGAAGGGCCATGGAGAGTATTCGGACCCAGCCAGCGCCCCGCGTCCAGGCTTCATTCTTCTGGACCTCAATATGCCCCGCAAGACCGGGCGTGAGGCCCTGGAGGAGATCAAGGCGGACTCTTCTCTGAGACGTATTCCGGTTGTTATATTGACGACATCGGAAGATGAGATTGACGTGATCCAATCTTACGACTTGGGGGTCAGCTCGTTTATTACCAAGCCGGTGTCGTTCGAGGCGCTGGTGGAAGTGATGAAGACTATCGGCAGATATTGGATCGAGATCGTCTCTCTTCCGTCTTCGGACAGCGATTAACCCATGATAAACACCGACCAGCTCAGCATTCTGATCGTGGAGGATAACGAGGACGATTTTCTGATCGTCCGCGATCTGCTGCGCGACGCCGATATCGAACGCTTCGTCCTGGAGTGGGTGGAAACCTATGAGGATGGCCTGGAAGCGATTCGAACGCATCTCCATGATCTGATCCTGCTGGACTTTCGGCTTTCCAACCGAACTGGACTGGAGCTATTAAAAGAGACCCGCTCGATCTCGTCCAGGCCGCCGGTGATCTTGATGACCGGGCAGGGCGATCATGAGATCGATATGCAAGTCATGCAGGCCGGCGCGTCGGATTATCTGGTGAAAGACCATATGGACGCCGCAGTTCTGGAGCGTGCGATCCGATACGCCGTCGAGCGTCATAATGCGTCGAAGGCGTTTCAATGCCTGCTGACGCAGATGAAAGCCCGCGCCGAGCGTGAGGAGCTGATCAACCGCGTTGGGCAGGCGCTGCTCGCCACGACGGACTCCATCGCCATCCAAGAGCAAGTGGCGGCCATGCTGGGCGAGTCGCTGGGCGTGGACCGCTGCTATCTGATGCACTGGAATCCTACGCAGAACAAAATGCTTGTCATCACGGATTACCGGCGCGTGGACCTGCCTAGCGTGGCGGGTGAGTACCGCGCGTCGGAGTATACCGCCATGATGACGGCGCTCTTCTCGCACGGGACTGCTGTCGTTCCCGATATACGCTCTTCGGATCTCCCCGACGCCGTGATTGCCGCCATGGAGAGCTTCGCTCTGCGCTCCGTCCTGGCGGTTCCGTTTTTTGAGCGGGAGAGGATCGTCGCCGTGCTCTGGGTGGCGATGGCGGGCGCGCCGCGCTCGTGGACGCCCGAGGAGGTCGCTTTGACAGAGACTGTGTCGGCGCTCACCCGCACGGCGGTGGAGCGTGAGCGCCTCGCCCAGCGGGAACACAACATCGCCACGCAGCTCCAGGCCGCGCTGACGCCTGCGATCCCTGACCGTGTCTCTGGATTGGCGCTGACCAAGTATTACGAGGCTGCGCTGAATGAGGCGATGGTCGGGGGCGATTTCTACGACGTATTTCCGATCGAGAATGGCTGCACCGCCCTGATTGTCGGCGATCTCTCGGGCAAGGGGCTGGAGGCGGCGGCGCAGGTCGCCACCGTACGAAATATGCTGCGCTATGCTCTGTATCGCTCACGCACGATCGTTGGGGCGGTCAAGAGCCTTAACTCACTCCTGGTTGAACAGGAGCTCATTTCGGGCTTCGCCACGCTGTTTGTTGGGGCTTACAGCAGTGGCAAGGACGGCAAAGGCACGCTGAGATATGTCAACTGCGGCCAGGAACCCGCGCTTGTGCGGCGGGCGGCGGGAACCGTAGAGCAGCTTGCGCCGACGGGCGCCGTCCTCGGATCGCACGAGAATTCGGTTTTCGAGGAGCGGGTGGTGACGCTCCTGCCAGGGGACGCCCTTGTGATGTTCACGGATGGGATGACCGAATGCGGAATAGCTCGGCAGGAGATGCTTGGTATTGAGGGAGTGGCGGCGCTGCTGGAGCCCTCCTTCACCCCCGAGGAGACCGCAAGCGCGGATCTCATCGCCGAGGCGGCTGCGCTGCGGCTGATCGATGGCGTGGAGGCGGCGTCGCACGGCGGCGTGGCGAGAGACGATATCTGCATTCTGGTGGCGGTTGCCGAAGACAATTCATCAGAATTGCGAGTACATCGCCGGGGGGCCAAATCGCCTCCGCAGGCCGTCGTTCTTAATACCGCAGCGCGCCGTATGTCATCGTTCCACAAGAAGTATTGATGTGGTCAGTAAGACTACTGATTTTTAAGCATCCTCATCCTTCGCGACAGGCAGGCGTTATGCATGACTGCGCGAAGGATGAAACAAATGGCGGGCGTGTTCCCGCGTCCCTCTCTCTGAACGCCATCTTCTCCCCCTGTGTCTATTACTGAAGCGCGTCCCACTGGCCGAAGTAGGCCTGACCGCCGCATGGCTTGGCCGCCATGGTGGGAGACATGGCCGAGACGATCTGCTGATTGCCCTGTTGTTTCAGCGTATTCTGGAAGAACATGAACTTCACATGCCCATCGGCGTAGGCGTAGTCCGATCCGCCGTTGTGGACGTAAAGATTGCCGCTGGGCGCCACGGATGTGCTGTTGCCGCGCGGTCCCGTCGTCCGGACATCGGAAAACACCGTTGCTTTTGACAGAGGGCATGAGCTCCAAACACCACGTTGTGGAGTTGACCGGAACGCCGAAGGGCGACGAGTGAATCTCGTCGTTATCCTGCGTGTACTGAAGGTCGGCCAGCATGAGCTGTTTCATGTTGGACGTACAGGACGCCATGCGAGCCTTCTCACGCGAAAACAATGATAATATGTCTTACTGGAGCCGCTCAATCGTCGCATCGCGCTTTCCAACTGCCGCCATTGTACTACTGTCTAGGACATTTTGTTATTGCCTTAGGCCCTCCGGAGATTATTTTGGAACAGTTTTCAGTTCTGAGTGACTTTAGGGCTGGTAATGCGTCCCAAATATCGCCATCCCTTTGAAATCTCCAACTTTGGTGCTATAATTGAGTTGAAGCGCGCCGTTTGCCGACCCCTCCAAGGCATTGATGAGAGTTTCGCCAAGCAAGATGGATACACCTATGATCACGAGAACCAAACGAAGCGCCTCTTCCTCCCTCTCGGAGCGCGTGGCCGATACGCTGCGTGAGCGGATCCGCTCCGGACAGTATGCGGATGGAGAGCGGCTGCCGGCGGAGCGCATTTTGACCGACGAGCTGGATGTCGATCGGCGCGTCGTTCGGGCCGCCGTTTCTCGTCTTGCGAAGGAAGGGTTTGTCTTCCACCGTCCCAACTGCCGTCCTATCGCGCGCGCTCCCGTCGCTGGCCTCGCCCCTGCGGCGGAAACATCGCCGCGATCCGCCCATACGAATGAAACGCCCTCTGCGGAGGTCCAGTCACTCTCTAAGTTCGTTGCGCTGGTGATGTGGCATGGCGGCGGCCCACTGGAAAGCAGCGGCGGCACATCGCAGCAGCGGATCTTCTGGGGCATGAACCAGGCGCTCGGGCAGGCCGGTTACCATGGCGCCTTTTTGGACCTGGGGGAGCAGATCGGCTCGCTTCATGAGAACGCCGAGCGCGAGGCCGCGCATCTGCAATATATTCTGGACAACCACTTCGGCGGCGTTGTGTTTTACGCCTACGCGTATCAAAGCAACCGGGAGCTGGTTCAGAAGGTGGCGCGCCAGGTTCCCATGGTTCTGATCGACCGGACGCTGACGGGAGTGCAGGCGGATTTTGTCGGCGTGAACAATCGCGAAGGCATGGCGGACGCCGCCGCGCGCCTGCTCGCGCTCGGGCACCGGCGCATCGCGTATCTGACGCAAAGCGAATCGATCAATGCGGTTCAAGATCGCCTTCAAGGATATTTGCAGGCCGTACGTGGAAGGGAGTTTTCGGGCGTGGAGGAGATCGTGATCACGACTCCTGCAGTAGCTCGAGAGCGCTGGCCGGTATTTGAGATGGTCTTTCGGCAGCCCGCCGGCGAGCGCCCCACGGCGGCGCTCTGCTTCAGCGACTACGAAGCGGTGCGCGTGACCCGTCGCCTCGAGCAGCTTGGCCTGAGCGTCCCCGAAGACGTCTCCGTAATCGGCTTCGACGACATCGTGCACAATCTCCCGAATGGAGTCGGCCTATCCTCCGTGGCTCAGCCCTTCGAAGAACTGGGCCGCACAGCGGCTGGCCTGTTCCTGCGCCGCGTGAAAGACCCCAGCGCCGTGCACTCACATATCGAGCTGCCGACAACATTCGTCGTCCGCGACAGTAGTGGCGCCCCGTCCGAATAAAATCCCGGGGACATCTATTTCGACAAATCTACCTTGGGCGCACTCGCGAGCATTTTCTGATTCTGGGGCGTGTTGTTCCCGAAGCTCATCGGGCTCAGTGTGTCCACGTACGGCAGGAGTGTTTGAAACTTACCCGTATTGATTTGAGCGGTCTTGATGGTTCCCAGCGGAAAGACGCCGCCATGGCTGTACGCCAGCTTTGGCGAAACCCCGGTGGTTCGCACCCCGCCGTAGACGATCAGAGCGCCATCCTGCGTGAGAATCTCGCCGCTGAGCCCAGGCAGTGTCAACGGCTGCGCTGCAAGCGTCTTCAAATTGATCTGGCGCGGGCGTTGTTCGCCATCGTAAAGAATCACGAACCGACCGTTTGTCGAGACGACGGGCGCGAGCCCAGCGCCGATCTTTGTTTTCTTTCCCGTCGTTGTGTCCAGCATGTAAGCCGTCGGCAGGTTCGTCCAAGCCTTGGATTTCAGCCCATAGTCTTGATAGTCGCGCGCGGTGGGGTTTGGCGCCATGTCCACGAAGATCAGATGTTTGCCGTCGGGCAGCCATGCAAGCCCGTCGTCAATCGCGTGCGGCGAAAGCGGCTGTTTTTTCTTTCGCGCCACATCCCAAATCTCCA
Source organism: Capsulimonas sp. (assembly GCF_039929585.1). NCBI lineage: Bacteria > Bacillati > Armatimonadota > Armatimonadia > Capsulimonadales > Capsulimonadaceae > Capsulimonas > Capsulimonas sp. The sequence goes on along the minus strand of NZ_JBDSQY010000026.1, from coordinate 18,375 downwards.
ATTCCCCCGTGTTAAAGAGTGCTTCGGGCATCTGAACCTCACCCGACAGCGCGATCAACGCCGCCTGGCCGCCCTTGGGTGAAAGCGCAAGGCTGCCGCCGTAATTCGACGATCCCGAGAGACCCGATCCGGCGCCGCAAATCACGGCGTCTTGGGAACCGCCGAGTGATGTGACATGCAGCGTGATTTGAGAAACATTATTGGTCAGATAAGCAATCAGGCCAGCGTTATCCGGGCCGCTGATCGCATGGATAATTCCCTGCGGGCGCGCGACCGCGACATGTGATACTCCAGAAGGAAACGTCGTTGCGTCGATCTCATTGCCGCTGTTATCCGTCAGTACGATGCCGTTCAGCCCGGCGGAGAGGGCAGGCGTCTCCGGTCCCGGCGTGGTCGGGCCTGCACTGAGGCTGTTGATCACGATTGCGACCGCCGCAACAGAAGCTACGAGGAAGGACGCCGCCGCCACCATATACTTGGTCTTCGTCTTCATTTTTCTCCATACGGCGCGTGAGAAAGAATGGTTTCCATCAGGCGGGCTAGCCGCGCTCGCTGTATGTGCGTGGGATGGTGGCGGTGAAGGTGGAGCCGACGCCGGGCTGGCTTTGGAGGGTGACGTCGCCGCCGAGGAGGCGGGCGAGTTTTCTTGAGAGGGGGAGGCCGAGTCCGGTGCCTTTGACTTTGCGCTGGAGAGAGCCTTCGATCTGGCTGAACTCTTCGAACACCCGGTCCTGGTCCTCGGGGGCGATGCCGACGCCGGTGTCGGTGACGGTGAAGGCGAGAGAGCCTTGGGGATCGATGTCGCACCGGACGCGGACTTCACCGCGTTCGGTGAACTTGAGGGCGTTGGAGATCAGGTTGCGCAGGATCTGAGAGATTTTGCCTTCGTCGCTGTGCAGATTTGGGCATTCGGGCTGATCTTCGAAAATCAGCGCGACGCCGCCGGGGGCGACGAGCGGGCGGAACATGCCGCGCAGAGCGGCGAAGAGGTCCGCCACGGTGAAGATGGTGGGAGTGACTTCGGTCTTACCCGACTCGATCTTCGCCAAATCCAGCAGGTCGTTCACCATCTCCATCAAGGTTTGGGCGGATTTGCGGATGAAGAGAACTTGCTGCTCTTGTTCGGGCGTCAGATCGCCGTCTAATCTGTCCAGCAAGAACTGTGAGAGGCCAAGAATGGAGCCGACCGGCGTTCGAAACTCATGGGTGACGTTGGAAAGAAACGCGGACTTGAGCTCCGAGGCGGTTTGCAGGGATTCGGCCTTGTCCTCCAGCTCGGCGTTGAGCTGCATGATCCCTTTGTCGGTGTCGTCTAATTCGGCGTTAAGACGCAGCAGCTGGGCTTCCCGGTCGCGAAGCTGCTCCATCGCCAGCAGAAGTTCTTGATTTTGACGGCGCACTTCGTCGAACGGCGTCGCCGGCGACAGGCGGCCAAGGTCTTCCGAGATTTCACGCAGGGTCTGGGCGGTCACGGCGGGCGCATTCGCCGGCAGCCGCTTTTCCATGGCGACTTTCACGCCCGCGCGCGGTGCCGTCTGGATCTCACAACGGTCCATCAGGCGGCGTGCGCCGATCAATCCCATCCCCATTCCCGTGCTCGATTGATACCGGCCGTCCAGAATCTCCTGGAGGCGGACGATTCCCGGACCGTCGTCCTCAATACGGATCTCCAGCGCTCCGGGCGCGGTCAATGCGACTCGGAACTCGGCGCGGCCGCCGCCGGCGTATTGATAGGCGTTGCGCGCGATCTCCGAAACGGCGGTGGCGATGCGTGTTTGATCCTGACCGTCGAACCCAAGGAGGGCCGCGATCTGGCGCGCTCGCTGGCGGGTGTGTACGACGTCCTGCTCGTATTTGATTTCCAGGCTCATCAAACGAGTGCTCATTGGGAGGCTCGTTCTTTCCATCGGGCGACTAAGACCGTGATGTCGTCGCGGCGGCGATTGAAATCTCTGTATAAAACCCCCGCGATTAGCGCCGGATGCCGAAAGGCGAGGCCGGGATACTTGTCCAGCGTCCAATGCGATTGCAGGCCGTCGGACGCCATCACCAGCAGCGTTTCGCGGGGCCAGGGATAGGTGAACTCATTGAGCCTGCGCATCGTCTGGCCGACGGTTCCGTTGTGCGACACCAGACTACGCGACCCTTCAGGCGAGAGCAGGGTGCTGCTGATGTTCCCAACCCCAACATAGTGCAGCGTCCCATCCTCGGGTGAAATCTGGGCGACGGCCACGACGGAGCCGCGCGTGGAGCGCAGCGCCGAATGGGCGGCCTCAAGGATGCGTCTCGGGTCAAACTGCTCGGCCAGCGCGTCGAACACGCGGACCGCTTCCCGGGAGGCTTCGGCCGCGACCGGCCCATGCCCCAGTCCATCAGCGACAATGAAACTGCATCGCTGCGGCGACTGGCTCGATGACCAGGAATCGCCGCACTCGATTTCTCCGGGCTTGGGAACGCACACGACGCCGATTTCCAGCGGCGCCCCGGGATGCACGAATGGCGAAGGACGATCCCAAATGCGCGATAAAATGGCCGCGCCCGCCCCGGGCTGCGTGTAGATATCGAATGTAGAGGAGAGCCGGACCACGGCGCCCAGTCCATTGCCGGGAGTGCCCGCCGTGGAATAGCCGTCCGCGAGGCTTTGGGCGACATTGCCGATCCCAGGGCCCCGGTCGAGGGAGAGGATTTCAAAGCCGGCCGCTCCGCCTTCGCCGAGCGTCCGGAACACCATCTCGCCCGTCCCAGCGTGCTTGATCAGATTGGTGGCGAGCTCCGTGACGATCAGAGCGATTCGGCCTCGTGTTTCGTCATTGAACCCAAGGGACTGTGTGAGCGCGGCGGCGGTCCGGCGCGCTTCTCCGATCAGGGTGGCGTCTGTGATTTCCAGAGCCGTGGATGTCTTCATGGGGGTGTGGCGATTTTCTATGATTCCGTAACTTATTTCCATCGAGTGATGCGGACGGTCGTGCCGATTCCGACCTGCGATTCAATCTCAAACTCATTGGAGAGGCGCTTGGAGCCGCTGAGGCCCATACCCATGCCGCTTCCGGATGTCCAGCCGTCTTTGAGGGCGAGTTCGAGGTCGGGAATACCGGGGCCATGGTCCGTGAACGTCAGGCGCAGGCCCACGCGGATGCCTTCGGAGAGCGATTCGAGCAGCAGTTCGCCGCCGCCGCCATATTCCAGAGTGTTACGGGCAAGCTCGCTGGCGGCTGTCACGATCTTGGTTTGGTCCACCAGACGCATGCCGGCGTCGACGGACCAGGTGCGGACCGCCTGGCGGACATGGACGATGTCCGCCTGAGTGCGGATCGGCATCGTCTCACTCTTCCGGACTGACATCGTCGTCCTCTTCCTCCCCGAGCAGTGTCCGGGTTGCTCGGAGGATCGCCATGCCCTTTTCGACGTTGAGCGCGGTGCGGACACCGGGAAGGGACAGTCCGAGTTCGACCAGCGTAATGGCCACGGCCGGCTGCATGCCGACCACCACCGTTTCGGCGTCGAGCACCCGGGACATCGCCGAGATATTTCCGAGCATTCGGCCGATGAATGAGTCCACGATGTCCAGGGCCGAGATATCGATCAGCACGCCGCTCGCGCCGGTCTGCACGATCTTCGTGGTCAGGTCGTCCTGAAGCGTCATCGCGAGCCGGTCATGCATATCCACCTGGATAGTGACAAGCAAAAATGAGCCCATTCGTAAGATTGGGATGCGTTCCACACACGTCTCCTTACGACTTGATTTGAGAAACTTTGGCGACCGTCATACCGCGCTTTTGCAGCGCCAGCGCGAACGCGGACGCCAGGGTCGCTTTGGTGATGACATCGTTTAGCTCGACGCCCAGATGCACGATGGTCTGCGCGATCTGCGGGCGAATGCCGCTGATGATACACTCGGCGCCCATCAATCTCGCCGCTGCGACGGTCTTGAGCAAATGCTGCGAGACTAGCGTATCAACGGTGGGAACGCCCGTAATATCGATGATGGCGATCTCGGAGCCCGTGTCCACGATTGCCTGGAGCAGGTTCTCCATCACGATCTGGGTCCGGGCGCTGTCCAGCGTGCCGATGATCGGCAGCGCCACGATGCCGTGCCAGAGCTGCACGACCGGGGTCGAAAGCTCCATCATCTCTTCCTGGTGGCGCGCGATGATCTCCTCACGCGACTTTAGGTATGCTTCGGTGGTCAGCAAGCCCAGCTTGTCCAGCATCTGCGTTACGGTCCAGATGTCGTCGATAAAGCCGACCGCGTCACCCGCGTGCGCTTTTTGCAGCGCGGCGAATAGCGGCTGCTTGAACGAAAAAACGAATGTCGCGACTTCCGAAGGCGCGAAGCCGAGACGAGCCCGCGTGCGGGACAGCTCGGTGAGCAGGTCGCGCACTCCCGACCAGGCGGGAATATTAATATTGCTGAATTCGCCGCTCTGGGCCGCCTGGCGCAGCAGGCCGAGGAACTCGCGTCCCTGGTCCTGAAGGTCCGTCGCCGCGATTAAATCCGGGCGGGCGGCGCCCGACTGGCGCTGCTCGGCGATCCATTCCTGTAAGAGCTCATTCTCTTGGACGTTCAATACTTCGGTGATGCGGCTTCCGCCCGCCGGTGTTGTCACAATTCTTCTCCTATTAATCCCGATAATTGCAATATGTTCAGTGTGACCGCCGCGCTCACACGCGCCGTGCGATCAGCAGACAGACGTCATCCTGAAATTTTCCGCCGGCGAAGGCGCGCGCTTCCTCGACGATCGACTGGCCGTATTCCTGCGTGCTGGACGAACTTTGAAAACGCTTGGAAAGCTCGATAAATCCTTCGTAACCCAGGAAATCGCCGCTGCGGCGCGCTTCGGTGATGCCATCCGTCGTGATTAAAAGAGCGTCGCCGACATCCAGTGTCTTCTGATCCACTTTGTATTCCGTTCCGGGGTAAACGCCGAGCGGAAGTCCGCCGATCGCGATCTCCTCGGCCACGCCGCTGGCGCGCAGCACCAGGGGGGGCTCGGCGCCGGCGGAAGCAAAATGCGCCTCGCCGGCCTCCAGGTCTACCACCGAGACGGCCAGCGCCACCACCAGCTCCAGCCCATAGCCATGGGTCTGATAGGAGTGGCAAATGAAATCGTTCAGGCGCGAAAGCGCCTGACCGGGGTGGGGTGTTTCATGGAGGATGGCGCGCATGGCGTATTTCACTTCCGCCGTATGGGCCGCCGCCGCCAGACCCTTCCCGGACGCGTCGCCGACCACCAGCGCCAATTTGCCTTCCGGCAGCGCGAAGGTGTCGAAGAAGTCGCCCGCAATGCTCGCTTCTTCCCAGGCGGCATGGTAGAACGTCGCGACATCGAGGCCGGGGTAGGTGTCGCTGGGTACTGCGAGAAGCAGGGCGCGCTGGAGAGTCTCAACGATCCGGCGCTCTCGCTCATAAAGCGCCTTGGCTTGATTCTCGGCAGTCCTCATGCGCAGGAGCGCACGCACCGTCGAGGCCAATTCCTGCTGCTGTACTGGGTGATTGAGATAGGCGTCCGCCCCTCGGTCCAATCCCTCGCTGCGATCGCCGCTATTGGTATAGTGCGCCGAAAGGTGCAGAACAGGGATAGAGCCAGTTGCGGAGTCGGCCTTGAGAATTTGGCAGACTTCAAAGCCGCTAATATCCGGCAGCTTTACGTCGAGCACGATCAGATCCGGCCGATCCTGCGCCAGCCGCAACGCTTCCCTTCCATTCTCCGCTTCGGTGACTGTAAAGCCTTCGGCGCGCAGCATCCGGCTGACGATATAACGCTTTTCTTCGTTATCGTCAACATTGAGAATGGTCATTGGAGTAGCGTCGGGCATGACGAGTCTTTCCGCCGCACGGGTAGCTCAGTGGACTTTCGGCAGGGAAAGCATCGGAACGCATCGCGGCGCGTAATAAAATTATACACTCAGGGATCCCATCAAAACGATACGAACTTGATTGGAATAGATAAACTAGTGTTCCCCATTTTACAGAATCCTATGCCTGCGAGTTTGGCGGGCATTTTTAGATTATCACGAACTTGTACGACTGAATAATAATTTTGAGACAAATATGAGATGTTTATTGGCTGTAAATATCGAAATTTTGCGGGGCATCGCGCTGTTGAAACAGTTACTCGCGCGAAAAATTCCCAATAGTCGCTGTTGAGATGAGCAAAATTTTTTCTCTGTTCTGTTGACATTTCTCGGTTTTCGTGATATACTGTTTTCATATTCGCGCAAACGAACATTGTTTGCAAACGCAGCGGGAGCCTTAGAGGCCCTCGCTTTTTTTATTGCGCCCCTCGGAGGTCCTCCCCATGCATTTTGGTATCGCCGCCCTGTTCGCCGCTGGCGCTCTTCTCGCGTACGCTTCTCGGGCAGATGCCGAGAAGGAGGCCGGGCCCACGCCCCCCAAGCAGCGCATCCTCGCGAGCGGTCTGAAGTTTCCGGAAGGCCCGGCGCTTTCGTCGGACGGTCAATATCTCTACTTCGTCAACTGCGAGTCCTCGGCGGTTTCCCGAATCGATCTGAAGCGCGGTAAATTCGAATACGAGTGGCTGACGCTTCCCGACGGCGGCAAGGGCAACGGCTCGGCTATGGGCGTCGATGGCTTCCTGTATGTCGCCGATCATGCGGCGAAGCGGATCGTGCGGATCAATACGTCCTCGAAGCAGGTCGTCACGATCGTGGACACGAACGATGAAGGCAGCCCGCTGCGCGGCCCGAACGATCTGGTGTTCGACGCCAATGGCGGCCTGTACTTCACCGATCCGGCGGGGTCGTGGGATGAGTCGGTCGGCGCCGTTTACTATGCGGCTCCGGGCACGCGCCAGGTCACGAAGATCGCGGATAAGCTGCGCTTCCCGAACGGCATTGCGATCTCGCCGGACGGCTTGACCCTTTACGTGGTCCTTTCACCCGAGCATACAATCGAAGCGATCGATCTGACCCCGAATGGCGTTGTTCCTCCCGGAGGCCGACGCGTCTTCGCCACTCTCAGCGAGAAGAACGGCGGCGATGGCATGCGGTTCAGCAAGGACGGTTTTCTTTATGTCGCCGTCTTCGGCGACGGCCTGATCGCGAAGATCGACCCATCGGGCCGGATCGTGGATCGATTCCCGGTCAAAGGCGGCAAGAATCCCACCAACCTGTGCTTCTCCAAAGACGGCAAATCGATCTACGTGACCGAAACGCAAAGCAACACCGTGGTGCAAATCCCGTTCCCAAAGACAAAGTCCGAGCGGCCGACAAAGCCGACTTACGTTTCGCCTTCGTGACCTCCCACTCCCGCCGATAACCCACCCCCGCGCTTCGCGCGACCCCTCCCTTGAAGCAGGGAAGGGTTAGAAAGAAATTCTCGGACGAAAGTCGTCTGCGACATCAATTCCTAATGACCCTTCTCTGCTTCAAGGGAGGGGTCGCGCGAAGCGCGGGGGTGGGTTATAATGTCCCCAAAGGAGCCGCATCACATGAGCCAAGCATTGCCTCGTCGTCAGGATGTCCCGCTGGAGCGCCAGTGGGCGATTGAAAGCGTCTTTGCCTCCGTGGCGGATTGGGAGGCGGCGTTCGCCGCTGTCGAAGCAGAGATCCCGGGGCTGGCGCGTTTCGAAGGCCGGGTCGGAGAGTCGGCGGCGATGCTTTTGGAGGCGACGGAGGCTAGTTCAGACCTGTCGCAGAAGTTCGGTCCAGTGGCGCTTTACGCGGGGATGCTCTCGGCTGGCGACGCCGGGGACCAGAATGCGCAGGCGCTGCGCAGCCGGGTGCGGGAGCTGGGAACCCGCTTCAACGCCGTCGTCGCCTACTACTCGCCCGAGTTTTTGGCGATCTCTCCCGAGCGCCTGAACGAGTTCTACGCCGCCGAGCCGAAGCTAGAGCTGCACCGGCATGATTTCGAGACGCAGTCGCTGCTTCGCCCCCATGTGCGCTCGACCGAAGTGGAAGCGCTGCTGGCGCAGTCCGGGGAAGTCTCCTCCGGCGCAAGCTCCACCTATCGCGCCTTGATCGACGCTGATCTCAAGTTCGCCGACGCCGTCACGCCCGCCGGCGAGCGCTTGCCCGTCGCCCAGGGAACGATTGCGTCCCTGACGCAAAGCATGGACCGGGAGGTGCGCAAGGCCGGCTGGGAGTCCTATGCCGATGGCTTTATCGGCATGAAGAACACGATCGCTTCGTGTTTGACCACTTCGGGCAAAGCCTATCTCTTCAACACGCGGGCGCGTGGGTACGACAACGTGCTCCAGCAGCGCATGCTCCCCAACGCCATTCCGCGCATCGTCGTGGACAACCTCCTCGCCACCGTCAAAGAGAACCTGCCTGTCTGGCATCGCTACTGGAATGTGCTGCGCAAGGGACTCGGCGTGGAAACGCTGCATGGCTACGATGTTCCCCTCTACGAAAGCCCGGCGTCGATGACCACGGGACGTTCGCCGCTGCCCTTCGCCGAAGCGTCCCAGATCATCTGCGACGGCATGGCGCCGCTCGGGGATCGCTATGTCGGCCCGATGCGCCGAGGCCTGTTCGAAGACCGCTGGGTGGACGCCTACCCAAACATCGGCAAAGGCAGCGGCGCGTTCTCATCGGGAACCTATGGCCAGCGTCCGTTCATCATGATGAACTACGATGACGATTTCCTTTCCCTCAGCACCCTGGCGCACGAACTCGGTCACTCGATGCATTCGTATCTGAGCTGGGAAAAGCAGCCGTATCCATACGCGCACTACTCCCTGTTCGCCGCCGAGACCGCGTCCAATTTCAATCAAGCGATGGTGCGCGCGCATCTGCTCGCAACCGTCACCGACCGTAATATTCGCCTGCAAGTTTTGGAAGAAGCCATCAGCAACTTCCATCGCTATCTGTTCGTGATGCCGACGCTCGCCGCGTTCGAACTAGACTTCTACACGCGCCTCGAAACCCGCCAGCCGGTGACCGCCGACAGCATGTCCGCGAAAATCGTCGAACTCTTCCGCGAAGGCTACGGCGGCGCCGTGGAGCTAGACGAGCCGCGTCTCGGAATTACCTGGGCGCAGTTTCCACATCTTTACAGCGCTTACTACGTCTACCAGTACGCCACGGGAATCTCCGCCGCGAACGCCCTCGCCCAGCAAGTCCTCGCCGAAGGTCAACTCGCCGCCGACCGCTATCTCTCGTTCCTGGAAGCAGGCGGCTCGATGTACCCATTAGATGCGCTGAAACTGGCAGGGATCGATATGACCTCGCCCGCGCCGGTCACGGCGGCCTTTGGCGTGCTGTCGGGGATGATCGATGAGATGGAAAAATTGGTGGGATAAAATCTTCCAAACCACCACAGGAGTGCATACCTATGAGCCAGTCATTGCCGAATCGCAAGGACGTTCCGCTGGAGCGCCAATGGGCGTTCGAAAGCGTCTATGCGAGTTTGGAGGAATGGGAATCTGCGTTCGCCGCCGCTGCGGCGAAGATCCCCGGCATTGCTCGTTTTGAGGGACATTTGGGAGAGTCCTCGGCGATGCTTCTTCAGGCGATTGAAGAGATCGACGTCGTGATTCAGGAGATTGGACGGGTGTGGCTGTATGCGAGCATGCTGCAGGCCGGAGACGCTGCGGATCAGGCGGCGCAGGCGCTGTGCAGCCGGGCCATGGCCCTGTCAATCCAATTCAGCACGACGTCCGCGTTTTACGATCCTGAAGTGCTGGCGATCGCTCCGGAGCGCCTTGCCGAGTTTCTGGCCGCTGAGCCGGAACTGGCGTGGCGCCGGCATCACTTTGAAACGCTGTCCCTTCTCCGTCCGCATGTGCGCTCGGCGGAGGTCGAGGGGGTTTTGGCGCAGGTTGGCGAGATTTCCGGCGGCGTCCATAACGCGCACGACGCACTCATCGACGCGGACTTGAAGTTCGCGGACGCCGTCACGCCCTCCGGCGAGCGTCTGCCCGTCGCGCAGGGCACGGTGGCGTCGCTTGTACAGCACACCGACCGCGCCGTACGCAAGGCGGGGTGGGAGTCGTACGCCGACGGTTATCTCGGCATGAAGAACACGCTTGCGGCCTGCCTGACGACCTCCGGAAAATCCGAAGTCTTCCATGTGCGCACGCGGGGCTACGAGAACGTGCTGCAGTCGCGGCTTGTTTATGACGCAATCCCGCGTGTCGTTGTGGAAAACCTCCTCGCCACCGTCAAAGAGAACCTGCCTGTCTGGCATCGCTACTGGAATGTGCTGCGCAAGGGACTCGGCGTCGAAACGCTTCATGGCTACGATGTTCCGCTCTACGAAAGCCCCGCTACGCTGATCACTCGGCGCGCCTCCCTTTCGTTTGATGACTCCGTACGGCTCATATGCGACGGCATGGCGCCGCTCGGGGAGCGCTACCTCGCCCCGATGCGTTGCGGTCTGACGGAAGATCGCTGGGTGGATGCTTGGCCGAACGTCGGTAAGGGGAGCGGAGCGTTTTCCTCAGGAACTTATGGAAGCCGTCCGTTCATCATGATGAACTACGATAACGACTATCTGTCTCTGAGTACCCTGGCGCACGAACTCGGCCATTCGATGCATTCGTATCTGAGCTGGGGAAAGCAGCCGCATATCTTCTCAAATTACTCGCTCTTCGCGGCCGAAACGGCGTCGAACTTCAATCAAGCGATGGTGCGCGCGCATCTGCTCGCAACCGTCACTGATCGCGACGTGCGTCTGCAAGTTTTGGAAGAGGCAATCAGCAATTTTCACCGATATTTGTTCGTGATGCCGACGCTCGCCGCCTTTGAATTGGACTTCTACACAAAGCTCGAAAATCGGGAGCCCGTCACGGCGGACGGGATGTCCGCCAAGATCGTCGAACTGTTTCGGGAAGGCTATGGCGACGCCGTGGAGCTAGACGAACTGCGTCTCGGAATTACCTGGGCGCAATTCAGCCATCTTTACAGCGCCTACTACGTCTACCAGTACGCCACGGGAATCTCCGCCGCGAACGCCCTCGCCCAGCAAGTCCTCGCCGAAGGCCAGCCGGCGGCGGATCGCTATCTCTCGTTCTTGGAAGCAGGCGGCTCGATGTACCCATTAGATGCGCTGAAACTGGCCGGGATCGACATGACTTCCCCCGCGCCAATTACGGCGGCGTTTGGGGTCCTGTCGGGGATGATCGATGAGATGGAGAAGCTGGTGGGCTGAGGGCGTTCCGCTAATCCGGCGGCGTGACCGCCGCCGCGATTTCGGGCTCGCGGCCGAGCAGCCAGGTTTCGGCCTGGCTGAGTAAGATCACATAGAGCGCGCCCGAATAGAAGGCGGCGAGGGGCAGCGAGAGCGCGTACCAGGCGGGGGAGATCACAGACAAGGCGGGCAGCAGGATCGCTGCGGCGACCGGCAGCAGGGCGAAGAGGGTGAGGGCGTAGGCGAGCATGTAGAGAAACGCGTAGGCGCAGCCAGCGTTGTCGCCGCCGGAGGCCGGGACGCCGCCTTTTTGCCAGCGCTGGCCGCGCACGATCATCCGGTGGGGCAGCTGGATCGAAATGAGGTTCCCCGCCGCCAGCAGCACCGGGGCGGCCAGCAGCACCCAGGCCAGTGTGAGCGGGACCTTTTCCCAGTGGCGGCTGAACGCCGCCGACAGCAGCAGGCCCGCCGCGTTCAGCGCCACCAGCATCACCACGTGCGCGATGTTTTTCCCCAGCAGGATATCCCGTCGAGACACCGGGAGCGACAGCAGAACCGAGATCGCCGCGCCTTCCCCGCCAAAGCAATTGAAGATCAGCGGCGCCATGGAGAGCAGAAGCGCGGCGCTGAGGCCGATGGGGACGTACTCGCCGAAAAACGACGGCATCGGCCGTCCGGACGAGACCGTGGGCATGAAGATCGGGACGGTGATCATCGCGAGATAAAAGACGCTCTGGACGGCCAGGGCCTTGTACTGCGGATCGCGGCGCAGGTAAACGAATTCTTTGGCGGCGATCGCCGAGACTGTTTCCGGCAGCCACGATGGAAGCGTCGGCCCCTTCGCGACCGCTTTGGCGGATGGCTCCGCCATGCGCGCGATCCCCGGTCCGGCGTCGCCTAAGTAGAGCTGGCGCAGAACGCGCGCCGCCGTGACCGCCACGACGGCGCCGATCGCGATGAGCAGCGCGAGCATCAGGAGCGCATAGCCCCAATGACCGTCGGCCGCTGCTTTGAGACCTGAGGCCGCAATGCCAGGCGGCAGGGGATTAGCAATGTGCCAGAACGGCGCGTCAAGCACTTTCAGTGAGGAAAAGCCGTGCGTTACCACGGCGATGCGCCGTACGAGAAACTGCTGGCCGACATAATAGATCAGACCGATCAGCGGAAATAGAACGATCGTGATATCCCGGAACCGTCGGCTGCGCAGGAACCCGACGAGCGTCAGGGTAATGAGCTGTGCGAGGGCGAGGGTCAGCACGAGAAACGCCGCCAGCAGCAGGAAATTGATCACCCCCGCGCCGAAATTCGGCGAGAAGTGCGCGAGCAGCACCACCAGCGGCGGCAGCATCACCAGTACGGACATGTCGATGAGCCCACCGAGGACGCTTCCCACAAAGATCGTTCGATAGGAGATGGGGTACACGAACAGCTTGGTCAGATCGTACGATTCGTTGAGCTGAAATCCGATCAACGGTGTGATGACCCAGATCACGAACACGACCGCCAGTGCATCGCGAGCAATCGGAATTTGCAGCGCCTCCAGCATCTTCGCGGATACCCGCAGCGGTTCGATGGCGTTATTTAGCAGCGCCCAGAGACCCACGGAGATGAACCCGCTTGCCGGCAGAAACGCCAGCAGAAACAAGAGCGCCCCCAGGATCTTCCATTTGCTGCGGCTATAGCCCCGCCAGGTCAGCTTGACCTTCAGCTCAAGCATCAGTCTGAGGGGAGATATTTCGAGGAGTGGAGACATCGCGCTACTGATCTCCATCGAGGCGCGACGCCGAGCGCTGATACCAGGGCTGCGCCGCCGCATCCGCGACGGGGGCGGCTTCCTCGGGCGTCGCCACCAGATGCACAAAGATGTCTTCCAGGGAGTTGTCCTGGGTCAGCGCGCGCAGCTCATCCATCGTGCCTTCGCCGACGAGCTTGCCGCGCGCGATGATCGCCACCCGCGTGCACAGCTTCTCCACCACTTCCAGCACATGGGAGGAAAAGAAGACCGTTGTCCCTTGCTCCGTCCGCTGCCGCAGGACGTCGCGGATCTTGCGGGACGAAAGGGCGTCGATCCCGTTGAACGGCTCGTCGAGAAACAGCACGCGCGGATTGTGGATCATCGCGCCCGCCAGCGCCGTCTTCTTCTTCATGCCCATGGAGAAATCGACGATCAGCTTGTCGCCCGAATCGCTCAGTTCCATCACACCCAGCAATTCCTCGGCCCGCCGTTTGGCTTCCGCCGCCGGCATCCCGTACATTTGGCCCGCGAAGATCAAAAACTCCGACGCCGTCAGACGCTCGTAAAGGTTCAGGTCCTCTGGCAGCACGCCGATCGCGCGCTTCACCGCCAGACCGTCCGTCGCCAGGTCATGCCCCGCGATCGCGACCCGCCCCGACGTCGGCCGGAGCAGCCCCGTCAGCATCTTGATGCTCGTGCTCTTCCCCGCGCCGTTCGGCCCTAAGAACCCATAAAACTCCCCCGGCGGCACCCGAAGGCTGATATGATCCACCGCGACAATGTCCCCCGACTTTTTGCCGCCCTTGTAAATCTTTGTGAGATTCTCACATATGATACTGTAATCTTCCATCGGACGTTTGTTCGGCGCGGAGAGGGGGGAGTCCTGCGTAAGATGGGAGAAATCGGGAAAGTCGGATGACAAGCTGTCATCGAAGCATTACGCCGTGATGCGCCGCCTTTAGAAACGGAGTTACAAATGCCGCAGGCTCGATATCAGAGAGTGTATGCCGAGGACGATGATCCAGAACAAAATCAGACCGAGCGCCATCCATCGTAATATCCGCCGTATTCGCCAAAACTCTTCGAACATTGTGTTTCCTTGCTGCATTCTGTCGATCGACGGTTCGACGCTGAGAGAGGTAAGTCCTGCGTGAACTCGGGAAATGCTCCGCAGACCGTCCTTGCGCCAAGAAAATATTGCCGCCGGCGGGGGTTGCATTTTTCGGTGGGATGTGGATAATAAGTGTATCCACGTCTCGTGGGGCTATAGCTCAGCTGGGAGAGCGCTTCATTCGCATTGAAGAGGTCAGCGGTTCGATCCCGCTTAGCTCCACCAACGAAAAAAGGTCGTCATTCGCAAGAATGGCGGCCTTTTTGCTTTGTTGCCGCCAGAATCTCCCACTGGGTATAATTACCTTTATCTAGATCGGCATAACAGGATCTGGCCCCAAAGATGTTAAGACGGACGAGAGCTTGAGGCGAGTATTTGTATATCGAAAAGCTGACAATTCGGAATTTTCGGTGCTTTGGAGCGGCGGAGATGATCCTCAATTATCCTGGCCGTAAAGGAACGCCCAGCCATCCAGCGCTGCAGCGCGCGCCTAACGTGAATTTGCTGCTGGGCGGCAATGGCTCCGGCAAATCCTCGATCTTTAAGGCGATTGCATTAGGGGTTCTTGCTCCCGTCATCCCCTCCAGTGGCCTCAAAGCTGAGTACTTCGTGCGCCGAACCGCAGGAGAAGGATCAAATACCGCCGCCAGCGTCCAGAACGGCGTCTCATCCGGGAATAGGGTTCCCAGTGAAAGCGCGGAAATCAAAGTAGATCTGCTGCTGGAGAAGTCCGATACCGATCTACCTCAGCCCAAAACCATTCCTGGACAAGCGATCATTATCGGGCAAGCAGTCATTACGCGAAGAGGCGATGTGGAAGAGATCGCTACGGCGCACACCGATCCCCCATCCTGGGATGGGATCTACGAAAATAATTCGCCGTCGTTTTTCCTCGCCGCTTATGGCGCAGGGCGACGCACGGAGCGCCCGGAGGGGTACAGCGAACAGAATCGCACTCCACGATACCAGCGTGTTGCGGGATTATTTGAAGAGCAGGTCGGACTGGCGCCGTTCACCTATGCCTATCTTCAGCTCAAATCGCGGGGAGCGTTCGAGAACGCCCGACAGATCTTAAACGCGCTTTTGATTGAGGAAAACATCACCTTAACCGAACAGCAGGATGGTCTGGATCGTCCTTTGTTTGATAACAACGGAGTGCTCCTGCCCTTTAACGCGCTCTCAGATGGTTATCGCGCTTTCATCGGCTGGGTATGGGACTTGCTGCTTCAGATCTCCCGTGTTCTGCCCTATAACGCTACTGCGTATCGGCTTGCGGATTTATCTGGCGTCGTCATCGTCGACGAAATCGATCTGTTTCTGCATCCGGCTTGGCAGAGACGCGTCGTCGATCAAATTTCTCAAGCATTTCCGAAGATTCAATTCCTGTTCTCCAGCCATAGCCCGCTTGTGGCGGGAACTCTGGAGGCGCAAAGTATCTATGTTCTGGATTCGGGCGACAATGGAGCAGTCATTGAACAGTACGATGAAAACATCTTTGGGCTTACCGCCAATCAGATCCTTACCAGCTCCTATTTCGGTCTCAGTTCAACACGCGCTCCCGATGCGCCGCAAAACGACCTGGTCCGATTAGCGCTCAGCGATAAAGAAGAAGATCATCAATCCTTCCTCCGTCGCATGGTAAAGGATATTCCCCAAGAATGATCCGCTACCCGAAGACGCTCGCTGAGATCGAAGCGTTAGTCGACGCCAAGATCCCGAACTGGAGACGAAACGCGGAGCGCCGAACGGCGGCGATACTCCAGCTCGGACATTATGCCGAAACATCCTCCATTTGGAGTGAAGTCAAACCGGTATTTATGGAGATCCAGCATAACAAATGCGCCTACTGCGAACAGCAGTTGGAAGGCGGCGCATTTGGAGCCATCGCCCATGACCTGGAGCACTACCGCCCTAAAGGAAACGTTCGCGTCTGGCCAGCGGATCCGTCGGAATATGATTTCCCTACCGGGGATCCACTCCCTGACGGTTATTACCATTTGGTGTATCATCTTGGCAACTATGCCGCCGCCTGCAAAGTTTGCAATACACTGATGAAGTCTGATTTCTTCCCAATCGCCTCTGCTCGTATCGTCGGCGGGGCCGCTCCCGAAGATTATGCGGCGGAAAGCCCATACCTAATCTATCCCATTGGAGGTATAGATGAAAACCCTGAAGAGATTTTTGAGTTTGTCGGCGTAAACGCCATTCCTCGACAAGGCTATTCCACTAGAAGAGCCCTCATCACAATTGATTTCTTCGGCCTGAATCGAGAGAACCTCCAATTTCAAAGAGCCTTAACCCTCCTCGCGGTTTGGCTGGCGTTTAAAGGATCAGAATTGGGTGATAATGATGACACCTGGTATCTCGATCAGTTGACATCCGGGCGTCTTGCGCACACCCTTTGCGCCAGATCGTTTTTGTCTCTATGCCGCACGGATCGTGCGTTAGCAGCAAGTATGATTGGCGCATTCCGACACATCATCGAACGCGGACAGTAATATATACAAAACAGCGCTTCATTCGCATTGAAGAGGTCAGCGGTTCGATCCCGCTTAGCTCCACCACCAAAAAACTATAGAGCCACAAAAAGGCCGTCATTCGCAAGAATGGCGGCCTTTTTGCTTATTACTCTCCGTAACCGCTTCCACCCCCCGCGCCCCAATTATTCGTGTTCGCACACGAGCCAGTTTTCCCTTTCGATCGTACTCCCGCTCCATCAGCGGCTGTCCGCTGTCGTAGAAGATTTCCGCGTAGCCGCCTCCGGCGCGGCGGACGCGCCGGCTGATGGGAGCGTCGGGCTGAAAATCGCTGCCGGGTGTCCAGAGAGGCTGGGTGAGACCGTCGTAGTCTTCGGCATCGCTGTGTGTGGCGCGTGTCCAGTCGCCGACGCTGGCGTAGGATTTTGACGTCGCCAATCGGTCGGAGAGGTCGTAGCCTCGAACTTCTTGCTGAGTGGTTCGGGGCGTTTTGCCGTCGGGGGCGAATTGGGTTGTCCGCTGGTAGGGGATGTTGCCGGCGGGGTTGTAGGGCGCGGTGGCGGTGGTGAATGTCGTGGGGTCGTAGCCGCTGAGGTTGTTGGGGTCGGGCGTAAGTCGGAAGCGTTCGGTGCGCGATGTGAGGGTATAGGTGTAGGCGTTCAGGCGCGGGGCCTGGCCGTACTGGGCGCGGTAGCGGCGGATATCGTAGGTGCGGCCAAAGCTATCGTGGGCGTACCAGAGGAATTGGAACCGGCTGGGGTGCTGGTCTTGCAGCCACTGGGTGGCGAGTTCGGACGGATTGCTGTCCACGACGTCGAAGCGGACGAGGCCGAGGGAGCCGAGGCAGGAGTCGTAAAGGTAGTCGATGGCCTGAACGGGTAGATGCGCGGACGGCGGCGCGGTCTGGACGATGCGCGAGGGAATGCGGCGCATAGCGATGTCGGCGGCGGTGAAGGTGCGTCCGTAATCCCAGGACCAGGTTTCGTTGGGGGAGCCAAGGACGGTAAGGGTTTTGCGGATGAGGTCCTCGCCGCCGAAGCCGCCATAGGTGTATGTCATCCGGAAGCGCGGCGCGCCGTCCCAGGTTTCGGTGAGGGCGAGGGGGCGTCTGGTGGCGGCGCCCTCGCATGTTTCGTACTGGACGGAGCGGCGAATGACAGGGCCGTCGCCGTCATGGTCAGAGAAGGATTGCAGAAGGCCGGCGGGCGTGTATTGAAACTCTTGGGTGCTTGGTTTGCCGTCGGCGCCAAGCCGACGACGGCGTGCGACCTCGCCGTCGCTGGCGAGAAGATCGGAGCCATCGTGCGCGTAAGCCGTGTGGGTCTCGGCGACGATGCGGCCGGCGCGGGTGATGGTTTTTCGGACGATGCGTCCCAATGCATCATAAGACGTCGTCGTTTTTTCGGCTTCGCGCTGTTCTGTCACGGCGCCTTGGGTGGACAAGCCCAGCGGCGCCGTAGCGGGCGCGCGGCGTTCGATGGTGAAGCGGGTGGGCGACAGGGATTGCAGCGTGCGGATTGTTCGTGGGTGGCCCAATGGGTCGAATTCGGAGATTTGCAGGACGGGGACGGCGCCGGGGCGCGGGCGAGCGGCGAGCGCGGCCTGTCCGGACGCGGACATGGGACGATCGAAGGGATTATAAGCAACGGCGCGGCCGTTCTTCGCGCCGGCGGAAACGTCGGCGTAAACAGCGCGCAGGTTTCCGCGCAGTTCGGGCGCGGCGTGGGAATCGTAGTAATCGTAGAAGACGCGGCGGCCGGCGGGGTCGATCTCGATCTTCTTCTGGCTGTATTGCGCTGGACCCCAGTAGGCGGTACGGCGCGTGTAGGTCAGCGGCCCATTCGACTCGGGCAGGCTTTCAAACGGCGTGAAGGGGAAGCCCTGGATCGTGGTTACGATCCGGCGGCTGGCGGCGTCGTAGGAGTAGAGCTTGCGGAGGGTGACGATTCCGCCG
>NZ_JBDSQY010000025.1:0-15977 GCF_039929585.1 Capsulimonas sp. | reverse complement strand
CATGGCGCCAATGGACCCGACAATGACATGGTCGCTGACAATGCCGACGCCCACATCAAGAAACTTGATATTCTCGCCAACTTTCTCGCGTTTCTTCCATTCTCTCACAAAGGCTCCAAAGGAGTTTGCAATCGCAAATGCGCACTGAACGGCGTTTCGTTCATGATTTTCCTCACGGAAAAACGCGAGCAGCCCATCTCCGAGAAACTTATTGACCGTGCCGTGATGCTTGATGACTTCATGATGCAAAAATTCAAAATACCCATTGAGAAAGATTTGGATTCGTTCCGGGTTATTGATGACGTTGCAGAGCTCGGTGAAGCCGCGCATATCGACCATAAAGAGCGTCATGTACTCTCGCCGCGCCGGCTCCCGTAATTTTTGGAGAATATCGACCGTTCGCTCTTTCCGATACGCGGACGTGGGGAAGCCCATGTGTGCGAGCACGTCTTCAAACAGTTTCGCGTTTCTGATAGCGACGGCGGCTTGGCTGGAGAACGCCTCCAAAACGAACTGATCGCGTTCGGAGTACGAACCTTTCTGTTTGTTCAGGATCTGCATGACGCCCAGCTTTTCGCCAGCGGCGCTCAGGGGAACGCAGATCATCGATTGCGTCACAAAATTGGCCTCGGCGTCGACGGTTTTATTATGCGCTGTGTCCACGGCAACATCATTCTTAACCACAGATCGCCCGGTCGTAAAAACTTCACCCGAAACGCTATGCATCGGAACCTGGTCTTTAACTTCCGCCTGTGCTCCCTTAGTCCTGAGAAGCCAGGAAGCTTTTTCGCCGATTGCCGATGCAAAGTAGAACGAACCCTGCCGACCGTCGCAAATGGACGATGGATTATGGAGAAGAACAGAACCGTCAAACGACGACGTCAGCTTTCCAGCCGTTGTGAGAATCTTTTCCAGAACGACAGGTAAATCTATTTCCGCTGCAAGTTCTCGGCTGGCTTTGACTAGCTCTAAAAGATCGTCAATTGTGAGATTATTGTCGGACATCGTGAAGTTAACCTGTTGTATCTCTGGATAAACGACGGGTCATGCTATCGAATTTTATCTATAGCTATGGATATTGCTGGAGACACCTACGGGCGAGCGCCGCCGACTCCGGGGCGTTCATGGTTGCTGCGATTGACCATTGTTCACGTCCTTCGGTCTTGCGCCCAGTCATGTACAATGCGTAGCCATAGTTCAATCGATGGATGGCTGATCCCTTCATCGCGACCGCCTTTCCGCAATCATCGACAGCTTCTTCGTATCGTCCCAAGCCACTGAGAACTGCTCCTAAACTGTCAAGAGAAGCAGCGTTTTTCGGATTGAGCCGAACGGCTTCCTGGCATTCCGGGAGTGCTTCTTTGAATCGTCCCGCCTTGAAGAGATACCAGCCCAGATTATTATGGTAACGATAGACGCTGGGATCGAGTTTTACGGCCTCTTGAAACTCTTGCATGGCTCCTGCGGCATCGCCGGACTGGGAAAGCTTTAACCCTCGAGTTTCATGACTGGAAGCAAAAATGCGCTGCGGTATTCGTGACCAAATCACAGTTATGATTATTACCAGCGGTACGACCGCTATTCCCCATCGTTTCATTGTACACGATCCAATCGGATATTTCATTTTAGAAGATGTCTGACATCTGAGTGTCGTGCGTCATGATTTTGTTTCATGCTAAGCTTTTCGTCTACTGATTTCAGCCATTCAATTCCGCGCGGAACGCCATCATTGATCATGGATTCATAGTGGCCGCCATTGCTTACGCGGACGAAGGATACGTGTGAGTTTTCGCTCTTCAGCTCCTTGGCAAATTTATCCACGGAGGCGGCGGTAATCGTCTGATCGCCAAGAGATGCAAACAAAAATACGGGACAGGTGAGTTTATGAATATTCTCGGATGGAGCAGTGTTGATCAGGAAACTTCGGATGTCGGGAATAAATTCCTGGAGACCCGCAAGTTTTCCTCCATGTTCGGCGATTAAGTCCGTCGGCGGACAGTAAGCCAAACAGCCGTGAATTCTGCGATCCGTAGCGGCGACGAGAAGCGCCTCCGCTCCAGCGGAGCTGTGGCCGGCTGTGTAAATTCTCGTCGGATCGATTTGCGGAATATGTTGTTGAATATAATTAATTGCCGCCTTCGCGTCCTCAACTCCCGCGCCGGCCTTCGCGAACGCGCGATGTGCGTCGATTATTTGATCCGCGCTTGGGCCGTCCGGCAAGCTGCCGTCCAGCGAGTAAGCCACCACGGCGAAACCGGCCCGAACGTAGGGAAAGTATTCCTGCGTATTTCCTAGATCCGCCCCCCATATTTGAGGGGTGCCGGACGGAGCAATAATAACGCAGCCGACCTTTTTGCCCGTGTTCGGCGGGAGAAACACCCAAAGCGTCACACGAGAGTTTATTGCGGACGTCGTTTGAACCACTGAGACGCTCATGCCCGGCTCACCGGTCGGCATCAAAGCGACTTTCTGTGGATACGGTTTTTCTGACATCAGCCAGAGCAATGCCAAGATGGCGGCAGTCAACAGTACGATACGAGCCGTGGATTTAATCGTCAGTCTCATTTCACCTTCAATCATGAAACCGAAATACGATCACCAGCGCAGCGTCGCCGGGAAATATTCGGCGATCAGCTCTTCGTAGTAGGGACGCAGCGCGGCGACATCCGGACGCTCGGGAGTTTTGGAGTAAAGATCGTAGGGATTGAACTTGCGCACCCAAGAAAACATCTCCTGATCCCGATCGTCCATCAAGTTCTGATACGCCCCTTCGCGATGGGCGGCGTAAAAGGAGTGATAGCGGATCATGTAGAGGCTCTCTTCGGGCATGTGATCCTTAACGACCTGATAGAGATATTCGTCGTGTCCCCACGAGAGATGCACGCTGCCGAGACCGCAGGCAGGTTCGTAGATTCCGGTCGGCGTTTGGTATTCAGAAACCTGAGAATCCGGGTTGAGCGCGAAGAATTCGGAGAAGACGACCTTATCGCTGTAGGCGCAGCCCACGGGGAATGTATCTCCGACCACCGCCCACTGAGGTTCATCCCAAAGACAGAGGATCTTGCCGAGATCGTGAATGAGGCCGGTCAGGATAAACCAGCGCGGATGTCCATCGGCGCGTATCGCCTCCGCAGTCTGCATGAGGTGTTCAATCTGCGTAAGATCCGTGTCCGGGTCGCTGTCATCGACAAGATTGTTGAGAAACTCCATCGCTTCCCATATCCCCATCGTCCTGCGATTTAACGAGAGATATTGCTCTTTTTTCCGCTGCACAAAGTCGTATGTTTGGTAGGTATGGTTCAGCCGGTAGAACTCCTTGACCGTAGGCCGCGCCTCCGCGTCATAGTCGCGATACTCGTCCTTAGCCTTCGCCGCCGCGCCGGCGTCCAGATCCTCGTACCGCCCTTTTTGGAATTCCTCAAGCGCCTCTTCCACTTCGATCACATCCGCCATTTGAGCCACCTCCTATGTTCGAAATCCGCTCACGAATATGTTATCTTACCCTCACAACTTCCGGCCCAGCGCCCGATACTGGATCGACTGCGCCACATGCCCCAAGCCAATATCCTTCGCCCCGTCCAAGTCCGCCACCGTTCGCGCGAGATTGAAGATGCGATCGTAGACGCGCGTGCTCGGTCCAAGCTGGACGATAGTTGGAGACAATACCTATTATCGAATCAGCGCCTGATAACCAGCTTGGATAAAATGTTCATCAGCTGTCAAGGCTTGCTGGATGCCGCGTTGCTCCATGATTGTAAAAGACAAACAGTCAGTTAAGCCCCATTCTTTATCGGGGCGCGATGAGTACAATGCGAGTGCATCCCGATAGAGAGTGGATGTCACATCAATAATTTCAAGGCCTGGATCATTGGTGAGTGCATTTAAGATGGCGACTCCGATTTTGCGATATTGAACTTTTGATAGTGAATTGCCAATTTCGAGCAGTACACCGCGTGATGTAATAAGCTTTGGGCGAGTGCTCGCAATAGTCTTGCTTAAATTCGCTGCTTGTAAATGGTGATTATCTTTGGGCGTAGAGAGAGCGATGATGTATGATGTGTCTAAAAAGACTTCATTCTGGAGTTTCGTGTTTGTCGCCATAAAGATAATGCTCCAAATTTTCGGACCAATCGGCCGGTCCATCTAAATTTGCCCCGAGGCAAATGGCTAAGAAATCATTAGCAGCTGGCGCGTCAACCGTTTCAATCGTCACACGAACTACAGTGTTAGGAGCCAAGTCTAGTTGTTCATCCAATTTCAGGGATGAGGCGCCGTCAAAAGTCGCATTCAATGTTCGAGTCATAAATTGCCCTCCATACTGTATTTTACTCTAATTATCCCCACAACTTCCGATCCAGCGCCCAATACTGGATCGACTCCGCCACATGCCCTAATCCAATATCCTTCGCCCCGTCCAAGTCCGCCACCGTCCGCGCGAGTTTGAGAATACGGTCGTAGGCGCGGGCGCTCAGACCAAGCTGAGAGATGGCGGCGCGCAATAGGTCTTTGACTTCTTTATCGACGGCGCAGTATTCTTTGAGATGGTGTCGCTAAAGTAGCCGCAGGGGCAGGGATCCATGGCGGCGACGAGCATGAGTCGGGCAGGGTAGGTCATGGCGCGGGCGATGGTGACGTGGCCGTCTTCGAGGGGCTGGCGCAGGACTTCGAGGACGTCGCGCTTGAACTCGGGCATTCTCCCAATAGCACATCGCCCTGATGTTCTTTCTGTCGCCGCTGATGGCGATTTGAGAGCACGGACGCTCAGGACATCTGAGTGGTCTCATGCCTCGGCTTCATCGCCCGCAGGAACGCCTCCACGCACGCCGGGTCCCACTGCGTCCCGGCCCCGTCCACCAGGATCGCCAGCGCCTTCTCCGCATCCATGCCCTTGCGGTACGGGCGGTCCGTCGTCATCGCGCTGTAGGCGTCCGCCACGGCCATCAGTCGTGCGATCAGCGGCGTCTCCTCCCTCCGCAGTCCGCACGGGTAGCCTTGCCCGTCCCAGCGCTCGTGGTGGTGGCGCACCGCGCCGAGAGTCTCTTCCAGCCCTGGCACCGCCGAGACGATCACCGCCCCCATCTGCGGGTGCTGTTTCACCGCCGCGAACTCATCCTCGGTCAGTCGCCCAGGCTTGCGCAGGATGGCGTCAGGCACGCCGATCTTACCCACGTCGTGCAGCAGGGCCGAAACCGCCACTATATGCTGCTCGGTCGCAGACAGTCCCAGCTCGCGTGCGATCATCAGGCTGTATTCCAGCACATCTTCGGAGTGGCGGCGGGTGTAGCGGTCTTTGTTGTCCACCGCCGCCACCAGCGCGTCCAGCATTGAGAACCCGTCTACCGCGTTCAGCATAGAGAGGCGCACCTGATCGGCCTCCGACTCCCCCGAGCCGCTGGCCTTCGCCCGCCGCATCCGCTCGTCCGCCCGTCCTACCACCTCATGCCACGCCAGACCCTCGAACGGATACGTCGCCGCCCCCGCGCTGATTGAGATCGGGATCGTCGCCGCCTGACCTGCGGGGTGGTACGTCAAGCCGGTCATGCGCGCCCGCACCTGCGCCTCGATCTCCTTGCGCGGGGTATCGCCTACGCCTGGGAGGATCAGGGCGAACTCGTCCCCGCCGTAGCGTGCGAGCACGTCCTCGCGACGGCAGGTGAAGCGCAGGCGCTCGGCAACCTGCCGCAGCACCTCATCACCGACCGCGTGGCCGTAAACGTCGTTGAAGAACTTGAAGTTGTCGAGGTCCAGAATCACCACGGCCAAGGGCGCGCCCTCCCGCTCGGCCTGGGCCGCCTCCTCCTCCAGCCGCTTCTGGAAGGCGCGGTGGTTCAGTAGTTCGGTCACGGGGTCACGGTCCGCCCGCCTCTGCGCCTCGGCCAAAAGCCGCTCCCTCTCCGCCTCGATCCGCTTGCGCTCCGTGATGTCGTGGTGGATTGCCAGCACTACCTCCTCGCCCCCATAGGTCAGGAACTGGAAGGAACCAATCGCCCAGAATGGCGTCCCGTCCAGGTTCTTGGCCGCGAGTTCGCGCGGCCCGACGAACGAATACAGCGCGAGCAAGCGCCTGATCTCATCGCGCTCGGCGGAGTCCTGGTAGAAGTTGATCGAGGTGTGACGGCTCACGTCGGCATCGAGGGCTACGCCGAAGAGCTGGCGGGCGAACGGGTTGGCGTAGAGGGCGACGCCATCCGCCATGCGGGTGATAATGATGGACACAGGAGCGACCTCGGCAATAGCCTGGAAGTGGCTCCGACTCTCCCGCAGGGCCGCCTCACGCTCCGCCAGTTCTCGAAAGTGCCTCTCCCGCTCCTGCTCGGCGTGTTTGCGCTCGGTGATGTCGTGCTGGGTCGCCAACGACACCTCCTCGCCGCCATAGGTCAGACGCTGAAAGGCGGCGATGACCCACAACGGCGTCCCGTCCATGTGCTTCAGGGCGAGTTCGCGCGGCCCGACGAAGGGCTGCTCCGAGAGCAGGCGAACGATCTCGTCACGGTCGGCGGGGTTCTGAAAAAAATGGTAGGATGTGTATTGGCTCGTGTCGGTCTCAGGGCTCGCGCCGAAGAGCTGGCGGGCGAATTGGTTAGCGTAGAGGATAGTCTGGTCCGAGAGGCGGGTCATGATGATGGAGGTGGGCATCGCCTCCGCGATGGCCCAAAAGTTCTGCTGGCTCTCCGTGAAGGCAGCCTCGGTCCTGCGCCGCTCTGTCACGTGCTGGAAGAAGTCGGTCAGGCCGCTCGCCGACGGGAAGATGCGATTCTGGAACCCGCGCTCATTGCGCGGGGAGTATTCCTTGATCTCCGAGGAAGTCTGGTCAACGAGGGTTTCGTGATAGGCGTCCCAAAAGGATTGGCCGACACTTTCGGGGAACTCAGTCCAGATGTTCCTCCCGAGTAGGTCCTCGGGACAACGTCCTAGTACCTGCGCCGCCATCGGGCTAACGTGGATGTAGCGCCAATCCGCGTCCAGGGCAATGAACGCGTCGGTGATGCGGTCCAGGATGTCGGCGGCGCTCGGTTGGGATGCGGCGGAGGAAGGTTCGACAACCATGTTTACCGCCGATGTCGCCGCTGAGTTTCGGTCGGTCGGCTCTGTCCCGGCGTCATTCTCATTGTACGATTCCATCAGTGCCCATCCTTCTATTCGACGCATTCCCCTCCCAGCGACAGTGGGAGAATTATAACAGATGATGAAAGACTGCGCAAGTGGCGCCTTCTGATCGTATCTGCCGCCCCGTAGAGGCTTATCGGATGGAGGCGTTGAGCGCAGAGGAAGCGGTTATGAAAGGCGGCTCGGAAGGCGCCGCCCATCGTTTTCAACACATGTCCGTCGTACTGATCAATGGCGCCCCATCGATTGGGATTACAGGGCTAGGTCGGTCGTTTACGGCTGGATCGGACAACCGATAGGCTAATCTTTATCCCCACAACTTCCGATCCAGCGCCCGGTACTGGATGGACTCCGCCACATGCCCCAGTCCAATATCCTTCGCCCCATCCAAATCCGCCACCGTCCGCGCGAGCTTCAAGATGCGGTCGTAGGCGCGGGCGCTCAGGCCAAGCTGGGAGATGGCGGCGCGCAAGAGGTCTTTGACTTCTTTATCGACGGCGCAGTATTCCTTGAGCTGCTTGCTCGCCATGCTGGCGTTGTTTTGCAGGTCGGTGCCGGTGAAGCGCTGTTTTTGCACGTCGCGGGCGGCGATGATGCGGCTTCGAATGGTCGCGCTGGTTTCGCCGGTTCCGCTGCTTTGGAGCATCTCGTCCTGGGGTAGGCGCGGGACTTCGATGTGGATGTCGATGCGGTCGAGCAGCGGACCGGAGATACGCTGGAGGTACTTAGAGATCATCTGCGGGGAGCAGGTACAGCTTTTGATGGTGTCGCCGTAGTAGCCGCACGGGCAGGGGTTCATGGCGGCGACGAGCATCAGGCGCGCGGGGTAGGTCATGGTGCCGGCGATGCGGGCGATGGTGACGTGGCCGTCTTCGAGGGGCTGGCGCAGGACTTCGAGGACGTCGCGGCGGAATTCGGGTAATTCGTCAAGAAAAAGAACGCCGTGGTGGGAAAGTGAGACTTCGCCAGGACGCGGGTTGCTGCCGCCGCCAGCGAGGGCGGCGGTGGAGATGGAATGGTGCGGACTGCGGAACGGCCGCTTGGTCACGAGCGCCGTATGCGTGCCGAGCAGGCCGGAGATGCTGTAGATTTTTGTAATATCGAGAGCTTCGTCGAGATTGAGCGGCGGGAGAATGGTGGGGAGCCGGCGCGCGAGCATTGTCTTGCCAGAGCCGGGAGGGCCGACCAACAAGATATTATGGCCGCCGGCGGCTGCGACTTCCAGTGCGCGCTTGACATGTTCCTGTCCCTTGACGTCGGCAAAGTCGATGTCATAGTGCTGATCGGCGTTCAGCAGTCCGACGGGATCGGCGGGCAGTGGCGTCGATTTGTCGAACTCGTTCAGGAGCGCGACGACCTCGGCGAGGGTTTTGACCGGGTAGATATCCACGTCGCCGACCACGGCGGCCTCGCGCGCGTTGGCTTCCGGGACGACGAGGAACTTCTTCTTCTCAGCCTTGGCGCGAATGGCGATTGGGAGAATGCCTGCGACCGGGCTCACGCCGCCATCGAGCGCGAGTTCTCCTACAAACACACCTTTGTCCAGATGATCCGTGGAAAGCTGCCCCGTCGCGGCAAGCACGCCGATAGCAATGGGAAGATCAAAAGCAGGACCCTGCTTCTTGATATCCGCCGGAGCTAAATTAATCGTAATTCGTCGTATCGGAAATTCATACCCTGTGTTGCGAACCGCGCTACGCACACGCTCACGCGATTCCTGCACGGCGGCGTCGGGCAGACCGACGATGGCAAACAACGGTAATCCAGGGGCTATATCCACTTCGACGCGGACAATATAAGCATCTATACCGAGAGTAGCGGCGGAGTCGACTTGAGCGAGCATGGGAGTCCTTCTCTGACAGCTAAACTGACGTTCAGCGCGGCAGTCAATTGTCAGCTTGTTCGGTAGACAACGAATAATTTCCTGCCGTGAAACGTATTGTCTAAAGAGGCACTCTCCGAACTTCGAGAAAAGCGGAACGTGTCAACAAAAAAAACGCTCTCAGTGAAGAGGTCACGGATTCCCAGTCTTCATCACCAGGCCAACTATTGCGATGGATACCCCAATAACAACAGTGAAGGCTAATTGCCAGGGTGTCAGACCGGATGGGATAGCCCAATCGCATTCTGGATTTTCGGGGGCGTAATAGATCGTGACTTTGTCCCCGATTCGATAGGGACTAGGTTGACCCAACGTGATCGTAACCGTCGTTGCGTCGGCCGTGACGAATTGAATAACAGCAACTTTAAAAGAGCCGAAGTAGGTTCTTGCTTGAGCCTGTCCGACAACCTGTCCCACGGCGCTATTCATCCCAAGCGTCGCCGCAGATCGTTGCTGTCGATTACAGACACCGATAATAACGATGAGAATACCAACCACAATTATCGCGAACTTTATCACGGACATGCCTAGCTCTCCTCTCCCTGTGCCTGATGATCTACTCTAACACGACTTCACACTACTGCACATGGGCCATAGCGCCTACATGTCAGGGACTAAGTTTGAGAAGTTGACGCCTGTGCACGAACAAGATGCTGCTCTCAAGGAAAGTCGCTGTGGTCACGAGGGCGGGGCGGGGAAGTCATTTCTCATTGACGGCAGGCGAGACGGTGAAATGTGGCGCCCCATTCTTACCCTGCTAAGAATGGGGCGCCGCGCGCTGAATTCGGTCTGCTTCTACGATTTGAGGAAGTATGTTACTTTCGACTTTTTTACGAGCTCTCGGACGGCCTCTAGAATAAGAGGCTGGGCTTGCTGCTCTTTGTAAGTCGCCAGCGCCTCGGCATATAATGGGGCCTCGGAAGGGGAGTGATCGTCGCTGGTGCTGACGGCCTGGATCAGAACATAGCCGTCGTAGGTCTTGACGGCCTCGGGAGTGATCTGTCCCTTTTTCATCGTCAGCGCCGCGTTCAGAAGCGCCGTGTCCGCGCCGAGCATGCCCGGATAGAGGATACCGGCGTCGCCCGCTTGGTTCTTCGATTCTGCGTTGGAATATTGGCGGGCCAGTTCCGCAAAGTCTTTTCCCGATTTGAGCTGCGCCTGCACGGCGGCAAGGAGGGGCGGCGATTGCTTAGCAGGAGTATCTCGCACAGAAATGATACAGCAGTGAACCATGGGGGCAGGCTTGACCTGATTGAGCACTAGCTTTGTGCGCTCAATCTGCTGCTTGAAATCATTTCTGAGACCCGCCATGGTCGTGTGGTGGGCCGGCAAGCCCTCTTCGATCGTATGCGGCGCGATGCGCCGCCGCAGATTCGCGACGGCCTGGTCAACCTCGGATTCGCGGACGACGATTCCTCGGCGTTCGCACTCACGGTCGACCAGATAGTTCTGTACGAGGTTATCGACGGCTTCACGGCCGCCATCGGCGACGCATTTGGCGAGAACATCCTTCATCAAGATAGGGTGATTGTCGATAGTCGCGGCGGCAATGGGCAGAGGCTTCCCGGGAATAAGTTCGGCATCGGATGCATACGTGATCTTGGACTGACGGATCAAAGCGCCGATAATTGTCGGCTCTAGGAACATCGCCTGCACTTTCTGACACTCAGTATCGGCTTCCCGGTAGATGGTTTCCTCAGTACTGGAGTGGTCATCGGATGTGCTGATCGCCTGGATGAGGCAGTAACCTTCCGCCGTCTTCACGGGGGCTTTCGACACTTGCCCCTTCTTCAGTGTGAGCGACTCGGCCAGGACCGGCCCTCCGACGTTCCCCACCATATTGCCGTAGAGCACTCCGATATCGCCGTTTCCGTCGAGCGGCTCTGATTCCGAGTAGAGCCGCGCCAGATCACCAAACTCTTTTCCGTCGTTCAGTTGCTCCTGAATACTCTTAATTATCGTAAGCGCCTCTGCCTCGGCACGGCCGGCGCTGCCCGTCACACTCGGAATGCCGCTCTGGCGGCATTTCACGAGGATTTCGCGGCAGTGAACCATCCTAACCGGCTTCACTCCCTCCGTAACGAGCTGCTGACGTCCTAGTTTGGCGCGGAATTGTTGCCGGAGCTGCGGCATCGTCCATGCATGCGCTTTGATCGTGTCTTCCAGCACCGCCGGCGCGTACTCTTTGCGCAGATCGGCGATGCTCCTGTCGATTGCGGCTTCAGTAACCACGATCCCGCGCCTGCCGCATTCACGCTCGACCACAAAGTTCTGAACCATTTGATCGACGACGTATCCGCGCTGCGTGCGCAGGCACAGCAATTCGATGTCGCTCCTGGGGATGACATGTCCATCGACGACCGCAGCCGCGTCAAGGATCGAATTGCCGCCTGGGGAAGAGCTGATTTGCGGCTGCGATGACGGCAGAGCACTGACGGTGGCGGGCGCTCCGACTGCGCACAATATCGTCGCGATCAGGAGTGATTTTCGATGAGAACGTGGCGCCAAGTTCGTTAGTCCTTCTTAATGGTCCATCATAGGACGTTGGAAACGCCGCCAGCTCAGAAGATCCTGGCTGACAGCGTCCCATTCGATGAGGGTTCAGAGGATGGTCTTAGTTATACTGGCGGACATAGTCGATATCGAAATTACCGTTTGCCCGGGTGCTGCCGTCGGGGTTACCAGGCCAGTTCCCGCCGATTGCCAGGTTCAAAATGACGAACTCCTGCTGGTTGCTGTTGAACTCCCACGTGCCGGCTTGCCCTCGGTAGAAGGTAGCCGTGTTTTGCCCGTCGGTGCTAAACGTGATAGAGTTGGTATCGGCGGGCCACCACATGCCGTAGTTATGGTAGGTGGATGTTGACGAATTGACGGTGCGAACAACGGTCGGGTCCCATCCTGGCATATGCAGGCTCTGGTGGTTTTCCCACTGGCCGTTGATTTCCTCGACCGTGTCGATTTCACCGCAAGCCGGCCAAGCCCCGCCCTGCGTTCCCAGTGTCCAGCCGGCTGGCCAGTACCCCTTGCCTGAGTTTGGGAACTTGCAGCGAAACTCCAGGTAGGTGCCCGGACCGAAGGTGTGCTTGCCGTAAGAGTCGATCTTCGCCGAATACCAGCGGCCGGCGCCGTCCTGCTGGGCCTGGATCTGCAGAGCCTGACTATCCGTGCCAGTCCCGTCCGAAACGACGTGGGAATTCGCCCAGGAGTTTACATACGTCTGGATCTCGTTGTTACCGAAACCGCCTCCGCCAGTGGTGTAGGTCCAGTTACCGCTCCAGGGCTGGTTGTTGACGCCTGTAAACTCATCGCTCCAGGTGACGCCCCATGCGGAAGCGCGAGGGGCTCCGGCGGCGCATAGGATCAGCGCTCCTGCTGTCACGATTGCAATCCGAGAAGCGGCCCTGAGGGCATTCTGGCGGACATTGGTCTTTGCGGTAAAACGATTCGGCATGATCTTTCAATCTCCTTTGAGTATCGCGAACGCTGAGAATAGTTCTCCGCCGATTGCAGTCGACGGAGGCAGGTCAATGGCAAGGAACGGCAACTGTTCCTTGCATCTTCCCATGATCGAGCGAGTTGGGCATTACCCTCGCACGAAATCTGTATTGCAATTATTGCATTAAAAACTTACGCTTATCACTGGATCGATAGAACCCCCAATGAATCCTCGTTAGCAAATATATCAATAAGCTCAAATCGTTCTAGAGTTGCAAACTTTAGCCGTTCTCGGCCAAGAGTTTAACCGGTTAACTAGAACGAGTATAACAAAGGACCGAGAATTTGTCAATCGGTTCTACAGCGATTGTGGAAATCTTTTTTAGCCGATGCCGGCAAGGCGACGAAAAAAAGACG
Organism: Capsulimonas sp.; assembly: GCF_039929585.1. Taxonomy (NCBI): domain Bacteria; kingdom Bacillati; phylum Armatimonadota; class Armatimonadia; order Capsulimonadales; family Capsulimonadaceae; genus Capsulimonas; species Capsulimonas sp. The sequence continues at coordinate 3,136 of NZ_JBDSQY010000025.1, read as the reverse complement.
CTCCCGGTGACGGGAGCGTTAAAAAGGAGAAACGGAGAAACTCTCAAACCTATCATCGGTGAGTTTCTTGAAAATCTTTAGGGTTGCTTGCTATTGTTTGCAGAGTGTGCTTGCCTGGATGCGCTTTCCGCCAGTTCCGCCAGCGGATTTGTCGGCGGCGCCAGTTGGTCACGCTGCTCGATCGAGTCGCGGCGTGCGTCAATCACAAAGCCATTCCAACCCTTCCCTTTGACTTCCGAGACGATTTCTGCGGCAAGCTCCTCCGCAAGGGTGGCGTTTCCAGGTCGAATCAAATAGAGTATGGTCTTGGACTGGACTTTGGCCTGGGCAAGACGATTGCCTTGCCGCATGTAATTCTCCGTGCTTCCCGCCAAATATGCGTCGCTGTGGTAGACGGGCAAAGGCTGACGGGGATCGTCCCAGCTGCCATACCAGCCCGTCCCTCCGCCGTTGTAGCCGTCTTGCTGAAGGAGTACGGAGATCGTCTTAGAGCCAGACGCTTTACGAGCCGATTGCAAAAGCTGTGCGAGAGCATTACGCTTGGCGCCGTTTCGAAACGCCCGCCAGGGGGAGACTTGAAATTCCGACATCGGAACATCGATCCCTTTACGGAGAAAACCATCGATTGCTACGAATGCATTTGGCCAGATGTCAACGGGGTCTGTATGCGCGTTACGCAGGAAGCCGAGACGCAGGTCTTCCGTGTAACCAAGGTCGGGAATCTCCGGGGTGTTCTGTGTATCCCGCACACGATAGCCCGGAGGATCGGTCGTTCGCCAAACCATTCCGGCCACGCCTGGGAGGGACGCCAGTCGCGTCACCAGATCCGTAAGCGTCGATTGGACGCCTGTATTCGCAGGCTGCACGTAGAGGCGATTTGGAAATGGCGGCGCCACTGGCGTTCCATCGTCGGTTTCGTCCGTGCGATCGTTGTAGATACGTATCTGACGAGCATCGGCGTCCCGAGAGGCGTCGCCGTGTAGGTTTCTATCGCGAAATTTTTCCGGCGGATTGCTGTCCCAAAGATAGAGATCAAGCGTCGGGACAATACGCACTCCAGCCTTGGGCGCAGCCCGAAGCGCTTCCGTCAGAATGCCTGAAGCATTCGGATCACTGGCGGGGGATAGATGCGATTCGCCCTGGGAGAAGACATCCAGCCATAGCTCATTCAGCCCAATGGCGTGCATCGAAGCGAGCAATTCGTCTACCTCAGAGGGCGTTTTTGGCTGCGCCATCACGGCGCGCCGCGAGACGCCAGACATGGCGGCGGCCAGCAACGGTCTGGGAGGCTCCGGCTTGACGGGTAGTGGGGGCGTCTCCGGCGCCGCAGCTGCGTCCGACGGTGAGCGCGCAAGCGAAATAGGAAAGAACGAACTCAGAAAAAGAACATTGCTGACATAAATCTGACCGTCCAGTCCCGGCGCTGTGAGATAGGCGGATGGCGCAACGTGGATTTCCACGGGATCGCCGTCACCGGGCGGGGGCGCGGGAAGTAAAGGGTCAGACTTACGGATCAAATCTCGATTGTGGAGGATAGCCCGCTTTTGCGCCAGCGAAGTGTCTTTGTACATCACGGTCATGCCGCCGGGGTAGCCCTGTTTGGGATGAAGGAGGCTCTGAAGCTGATCGGCGGTCAGATCGTCGCCGCTCTTGGCGATCGACAGATCGTCTGCGGAGCGTGTTTCGGAACCGCTCTTGGCGAGCGTCTCTTTCAATTCATCGCGTTTCCGGCTCACGAGAGTTTCGATGTCGTACCAGCGCCGCCAGAGTACGGTGCGCCCGAGCAGATTGTCGGTCAGCACATAAGCGGCGTCGACTTTGCGATAGGTTCCCGAAAGAGCGAACGCCAGCGCTCGCAGAAGATCCGATGCGGGAATTGCGCGATTAGCCCCGAGAACAGAGACGCTTTTCGTTTCCAGCGTACGGTCGGCGTATATCTCCAGACCGGTCGACCAGCCGATCTTCGTGACTAGATCGCCTATGGTTTTGACGCCATCCAGAGAAATCGGTGTTTGGAGCGGCGCCAGTGACCAGTTCAAATCTCCCTTTTTCAGCGTGTTGGGCAGGCGCTGGCGAACGGGAATGCCAAAGAGGGTTTCTTGCAAGTTCTCATCGTCAACTTCTGGCAGGAATTGATAGACTCGTATGGGGCCTTGGTCATCGGCAAACCCGTATTCCCGCCCGTTCAAGGCGGCGGTGACATTTGCCTTCAACTCCAAATGCAGTTTTAACTGTGGGAGACGATCGGTGATTTCCACCGTTCCCGGCGGATTGTCGGACATAAAGTAGCCGGGAGCGACGCGAGCTTTGCCCTTCGGAAGCAGCGCCGTAAAAAGCGCGCGCTGGGTATCTGTTGTCAGGTCGCCCAGCCCTAGTCCTGCCGACCCCGTGAGCAGCAGCCATTGATCGCGCGAGATGTTCCCCGCAAGAAGCGGCAGGATCGTCTCTCTGTCCATATTCTCGAAGACATTAGGATCTTTCGGATCCTCGTTGTAACGAAACATTGAAGTCGGACCGATGGCGTACACACCGCCGAAAGGATCGGCGGTCATGCCGTACGCATTCGCAATATGCCGTGTCGTGTCGCCGGGAGAGGCGGGCGCGCTTTCCTTGAGCGGCGCGATCTTGTCTCCATCAATGATCAGCGTGGGGTGCGATTCTGAGTCCGCCTGCGCCAAAGCCGTCAGGAGGGACGGCGATGGCGTGGGGCTGTCTGTCGCGCAAATCCCAATCCGAGACATGCTTAGGAGCACGGCAAGCGTAAAGACTGTTAGGTGTCTAGTGACTTCACAGCTTAAGCGCTTATGATGGATTTGACTGATCTGACGCACCTTTGAGCCATTCATACAGAAGACCATGTTGAGATTCGCCATCATAGTATTCTTTCATCAAACACCTCCATAAGGCCTCGCGCTCTACGTCAGAGAGATGTTGGCCGCGCGGCATGAGGCCCTGCTTGATATAAGAATGCACAATACCATTCTTGTCCAGAATTACGCCTGGGTCAAGGTCCGTCCGCAGGGCCTGAGGATAGTTAATTGCGGCGAAATCATCGTGGCACTTGCTGCATTTCATTGCGTCGCGGACCGCACGATAGGAGGACGCCGGCAGGTCTAAATCGCGAGTGGCGGCCTTG